>NZ_JBQCTZ010000335.1:0-2284 GCF_051963715.1 Neisseria sp. P0001.S005
TTACATTATCTAACAGTCATGAAGCCACAACTCCCCCTCCCTTCCCCTGATGCACAAGCCTCTTCAGCACACCTGACGAAGCTCATAAAAAACGAAATTGAACAACATCAAAACTGGATACCCTTTTCCCGTTTTATGGAGCTTGCCCTTTACACACCTCAATACGGCTATTACAGTGGAGGCAGCCATAAAATCGGCACAGACGGCGACTTCATTACTGCCCCAACCCTCTCCCCCCTATTCGGACAAACCCTTACCAAACAACTTGCTGAATTACTGCCGCAAACAGCAGGCAATATCTATGAATTTGGTGCAGGTACAGGCCATCTCGCCACCACACTCTTACAAAATCTTTCAGACGGCCTGAATCATTACTACATTATCGAGCTATCGGCAGAGCTTGCAGAGAGACAACGTCAACACATTCTTGAGCACACATCTCCCGAAGCAGCCGCAAAAGTCATCCACCTCACCACATTACCCGAACACTTTGACGGCATCATCATCGGCAACGAAGTATTGGATGCCATGCCGGTTGAACGCTTGATTTATCAAGATGAAGGGTTTCAACAAATCGGCGTGAGCCTAGAGAATGACGAGCTAATCGAAGCCATCAGACCATTGACCCAAGCCGAACTTACGCAAACAGCCGCCTTATACTTCCCTCCCCTTCCCTCATACACAAGCGAGCTGCATCCGGCACAATATGCCTTTATCCAAACCCTGGCCGCTAAATTACAGCGCGGCGGCATGATATTTATCGATTACGGCTTCGATGCCGCTCAGTATTACCATCCGCAACGCAAGGAAGGCACATTCATCGGCCACTATCGTCACCACACTATCCACGACCCATTTTTCAATATCGGCCTGACCGATTTGACTGCGCACGTCAATTTCACCGATATCGCACGCGCCGGCACGGAATCAGGTTTGGACTTAATCGGCTACCTGCCCCAATCTTATTTCCTGCTCAATCTCGGCATCACTGGCCTGCTGGCACAAGTCGGCAGCCCGGATTCGGTTGAATATATCCAAGCCGCCGCCTCAGTACAAAAACTGATACATCAGCACGAAATGGGCGAACTTTTTAAAGTGATCGCTTTTGGCAAAGACATCGATATCGATTGGACAGGCTTCAGCCACGGCGATATTTGCCATAAGCTATAGCCTAACAACCTACTTTTTATTTTTTAAAAACAATAAGAAATAAAAAAAATTAAAATTAGCGCTTGCCAAATATTCAAAAAAAACTATAATAGCGACTTCACGAAACGGCGAATTAGCTCAGTCGGTTAGAGCAGAGGAATCATAATCCTTGTGTCCGGGGTTCGAGTCCCTGATTCGCCACCAAATTTCGGGGGTATAGCTCAGTTGGTAGAGCGCTTGCATGGCATGCAAGAGGTCAGCGGTTCGATCCCGCTTACCTCCACCACTAAACAAAAAAGCTCTTGTTAAATACAAGGGCTTTTTTGTTTAGCTTAATTAATAACTGATTGCTCATTAATTTTGCCATTTCAATAACTAATCAATAAAGGCCGTCTGAAACATTTCAGACGGCCTTTTATCTTTTAATTACTTCACAAGCTTCAATACTTTTTTCGGTTTATCTTCCGCAGATTCAGCTTTTTTATCTTCCACCACTGCAGCTTCGACAGAAGCAGGCTGATATGGTTCTACCTCAAACCCCATACCCTCTCCACTTTCGCGACCAAATATACTGACAATATGACCAACCGGAATCCAAATCTCGTGCGCTACACCGGAAAAACGCGCAGAGAAATTGACCCATTCGTTGTCGATATTTAAGTTATGACTGGCGGTAGGACCGATATTTAAAACAATTTCATTATCGCGAACATACTGCATCGGCACACGGGTATGTTCATTTACCCAAGCTACGATATGCGGTGTTTGGTTATTGTCCAAACACCATTCATACAAAGCACGCAACAAATACGGTTTGGTTGAAGTTGCCATAGATCCGTCCCTTAACGACGCATGGCTTTTTCAGCCGGCGTCAATGCTTCAATAAAGGCTTCGCGTTGGAAAATACGCTCGGCGTATTTCAGCAAAGGCGCAGCAGATTTACCCAGTTTGATGTCGTAATAGTCCAAACGCCACAACAGCGGAGACAAGGCAACATCAATCATAGAAAAGTCATCGCCCAAGATGTATTTGTTTTTAGTAAAAGATGGTGCCAACAATGTCAAACCATTGCCAATGGCTTCACGCGCTTTAGCTTGTTCTTTATTGGTAGATTCAGGGTTTTCCAACACTTGCA
>NZ_JBQCTZ010000336.1:0-2283 GCF_051963715.1 Neisseria sp. P0001.S005
ATGGGGCGGTCTTTAAAGTCTTTGCGTTTAACAAGGTTGGAAACCGCATACAATGTTTTTCCCGCACCGGGAACGCCCGTATAAAGATACAACATTATTTATACCTCAATTTTTAATGATGGTTGACAGTTTTTTAAAGCCTTTAATTGTGGCAATAAATGTAAACGCGCCGAAAATCCAGTTAAGCATAACGCCGAATCCAAGGATATAAATTATCTGTAATGCGTCTTGCGGAAATCCACCTATGTGGTTTTGAACCTGCTGTACAAAATAGGACTGCAAGCTTTGAAAGCCTGTTACAGTGACAAAAGATAGACCGATTGCGCTAAGAATACGGCCTGCAACAGACATTAAAGCTGCTGTTATTAAATTTGCCCAATTCATAAATCTTTCAACGCTCCATAAACAAACCACGCACAAGTAAGGATGGTCATCATAATCAGCACCGGCCGAAGTTTTGCAGCAAAATCACAAAGGGGCTGATAACTAAATTCGACGCGGCCAAATTCGCCTAAATCGACGCTTTTTGGCTGCGGACAAACACCGTCAGTCTGAAATATGTTTTCAGGCCTAAAATTTAGATCTATTGTCTGTTCAGGTAGTTTTATGTCTTCGTATTTCAAATCACCACTTGGCATACATTGCGCAGTATTCGGGTTCTGCTTACAAAAATCTTGTTTCTGATTCTCTTGGTTTTGATTTTGCTGCCCTGTCGGATTATTCGGCTGATTCGGTGTATTCGGACTGTTTGGCGTGTCCGGACTCTCCTGTCTGCTCGGTGTTGTCTTTTCGGGCTTATTCGGTGCTTCTGGACTGTTTGGCTTTAAATCTGGACGCGGTACATAATCAACGCCCACAGTGCCATCTTCATGCAGTTTGAATCTTGTTTGTTGTGGGGTAGTGCTGCCTTCAGGGGTATATGGTGCAGAAAGTGCGGTATCAGGGCTAAATGTGCTTGGCTCGGCAGATTGATTCATAACGCCCATTTTTGCCAGTTGGTTCATCAATTCGGCATGGTTTGTCTGATTGTTTTCCAACATGCGTTTTAAGATGTCTAACATTTCTTTTTGTGTCAGAATAAAGTCATTAACATTAACTGAATCATTATTATTTATAATATTTTGACGATTTAATTCGCTATTGGGATAAAAACTAATAGCTAAAAACCGACCATAAATACCTGCATGTTTTGGGCTATATGAAATAGTCAAATCATCTGAATATTTATAATTAATAGCAGATTTGAAGTCGTATAAATGAAAATTTCCTACGTCAGATCTACCAACACCACTAGATGTTTTATAGCTTTTCCATTCAACACTTTCGCCTTCCCCTCCGCCCCATTCACGAAACCTAACGAGTAAAACATTTTTTCCTGATTTTTCTTGTTCTTCTAAATTTTCTTTTTTTTCTTGATGTGCTTTAGCTTTTTGTGCTGCTTCTGCTGCTTTTTTAGCTGCTGCATTTGCTACTGCTTTTTGATAGTTACCTTCGGCTTCTGCTTGGCGTTGTGATTGTTCGTACTGTTGAGGTTCCTTCAATCCATTGCCAATGCCTGTAGCTATATCTCTGATTGCTCCGCCTAAAATGCCATCTAAAGTAGCTCCTAAAGTCATTATTGAATTATGAGCTGCTTTTAAATAATTGCCGTTCTTAAACGCATTTGCTGCTTCTGATGCATAATTTTTTGTATAAGAATTATTAACAGCATTTGCAACAATGACTGTATTTGCAGCAGTTTGAAGCCTACCTGTACCTACTCTTTGATTAACAGTTGTATTCATCGTTCCAGTTTCGCCATATCGTCCTGTTACCGTTACATTTTTACCTTGGCTACCATTAATATTTCCGCCATCTTTAGTTACTGTCGGTTTGCCGTTGTTTTGTACATCAACTTTCCAAACGCCTGTTTTTGGATCGTATCCGCGCCGTTGCAAAGCTTGATCGGATGGGAAACCTGCGTTTTGATGTTGTGCCGGAGGCGGTAGGGCGACATCTGCCATTACTGGAGCAGCGAATACAGCAGCAGACAGAGCAAGGCATAAGGCAATAGGCCAATGATAAACATTGCTTCGGGGATCATTCTTCATTACTCTTTTCTCTCGTGGATAGTATGAATTTGTAGATTAGGTTAACGACAAATACCGTGGCGACGATTGAAACGCACATCAAACCTATCTCTTTACCCAACTTCTGATATTCCATCGGGTCGCAATCGGGAAAGGTCAGTTTGACTTGCTGTTCGTTATACTGCCATGTAGAGCCATTAAAAACGGGGTGATG
>NZ_JBQCTZ010000337.1:0-2249 GCF_051963715.1 Neisseria sp. P0001.S005
TTGAAGGTTTCGATGGCTTCGTGTGTCGTGCCGCCTTTGGAAGTCACGTTTTGCTGTAATTGTGCGAATGCTTCGCCAGTTTGTTCGGCCAAAGCCACTGCGCCTTTAAACGTGGCGAGGCTCAGTTCGCGTGCGTCTTGCTCGTTGAAACCTTGTGCCAAAGCCGCGTTTTGGAGCGCGCCCAACAGATAGAAAACATAGGCGGGGCCGCTGCCGCTGATGCCAGTAATATTGTGGAGTTGCTCTTCTTCGTTCAGCCAAACGGTTGTGCCGACAGAGAGCATGATGCCGTCGGCGGCTGTACGGTCTGCTTCTGAAACGCCTGCATCGGCAAACATACCGGATACGCCCAAACCGATTTTGGCCGGCGTATTGGGCATGATGCGCACGATACGGCGTGTACCGCCCAGATAATAGCTGAGGGTATCGATGGACAAACCTGCCGCTACGGATAACACCAGCGCGCCATTCAAACGGATGTTTTGACAGGCTGCCTGCATGTCTTGCGGTTTGACGGCGAGAATGAGGACGTCGTCCGCACTCAATTCGGGCAGGTTTTCAGAAGTGGCTACACCCAATTCTTGCACCAGTTGCTCCCGTCTTTCGGCGCCGCGTTCGACAATGTGGACACGATAGCCGTCTTGTTTGACCAAACCGCCTGCAATGGCAGTCGCCATATTGCCGCCACCGAGAAAATAGATATTCATATATATGTCACTCCTTTGTGATATCGATCAGGCCGTCTGAAACTGCTGTCTACCCTGTTCAGACGGCCTATTACTTTTATTGAGGATAATGCCGCTTGCCGAAAATTGCGCTGCCGATGCGGACATGGGTTGCGCCGCATTCTACCGCGATTGGCATATCTCCGGACATACCCATAGACAAAACATCTGCTTCGACTCCTGCCGCATTCAGCTCAGCCAAAAGCCGTTGCATGGTATGAAACTGGCTGCGCAACTCATCATCGCTGCTGTCGGCCTTGGCCACACACATCAATCCGCGCACTTTAATATTCGGCAACTGGGCCACTTCAACAGCAAGCTCGACCGCTTCAGCGGGCGCCACGCCGTGTTTCGCCTCTTCCGCGGCAATGTTCACTTCAATGCACACCTGTAACGGCGGCATTTCAGACGGCCTTTGTTCGCTCAAGCGCCGCGCCGTTTTCAGACGGCCTATCGTATGCACCCAATGTGCGCGTTCGGCCACAAATTTGGTTTTATTGGACTGCACATCGCCGATAACGTGCCAAACAATATCCGGCAAATCAGCCAGCGTTTCCGTTTTTTCAAACCATTCCTGAATATAGTTCTCACCAAAATCGCGCTGACCGGCCGCATACACTTCGCGGATATCGTCTGCCGGAAACGTCTTGCTGACCGCTACCAGCTTCACCGCACCCGCAGGCCGTCCTGCAGCCTCAGCCGCCTGTTCAAGCGCCCGGCATACGTCCTGATAGTTTTGTTGCAATACCGACATGGTTTTCTCCTTTAACCCGTTCATCACTCGGCATTTTGAAAATTTTACTTGGTCGAACGGATTTATCTATTTAAAATAAAGCGATTTTATTATTCTAAACCAAAATAAGGCCACATTATGCAGATTACCGACTTACTCGCGTTCGGCGTGAAAAACAAAGCCTCCGACCTCCATTTGAGTTCGGGCATTTCCCCTATGATACGCGTACACGGCGACATCCGCCGCATCAACCTGCCCGAGATGAGCTCGGAAGAAGTCGGTACCATGATTACCTCGGTCATGAACGACCACCAGCGCAAGCTCTATCAACAGGATTTTGAAGTCGATTTCTCATTTGAGCTGCCTAATGTTGCCCGTTTCCGTGTCAACGCCTTTATGACCGAACGCGGCCCGGCCGCCGTATTCCGTACCATTCCGGGCACCGTCCTGACGCTGGAAGAATTGCGTGCGCCGCGCATTTTCCAAAAAATTGCCGAAAATCCGCGCGGGTTGGTCTTGGTAACCGGCCCGACCGGTTCGGGTAAATCCACCACGCTGGCGGCGATGGTCAACTACATCAACGAAACCCAACCGGCCCACATTCTGACCATTGAAGACCCGATTGAGTTCGTCCACCAAAGCAAAAAGGCGCTCATCAACCAGCGCGAGCTGCATCAGCACACCCACAGCTTTACCAACGCCCTGCGTTCCGCCCTGCGCGAAGACCCAGACGTGATTTTGATCGGTGAGATGCGCGACCCTGAAACCATCTCCCTCGCCCTGACCGCCGC
>NZ_JBQCTZ010000338.1:0-2236 GCF_051963715.1 Neisseria sp. P0001.S005
GGCGCAAGCATTCCCATACACGGCGGCCTAGATTTGACGGAAGAAGCCGATATCATCGTCATCGCAGGCTGGCGCAACCGTCCGCTGGCGGAAGCTCAAACGAAGCGTAACCGATATTTGTCGAAGACCCGTTATGTGGTCGAACAAAGCTTCGGTACGTTACACCGTAAATTCCGCTATGCCTGGGCAGCCTATTTCGGGCTGCTCAAAGTAAGTGCACAAAGCCATCTGAAGGCGATGTGTTTGAACCTGTTGAAAGCCGCGAACAGGCTAAGTGTGTCTGTTGCCGCCTAAAAGGCGGCCGGATGCTTGATTATCAGGTATCCAAGAGGGATTAAGGGGGGATTTGGGTAGAATCAGGAGTGATTGGAGGAGAAAACAGCTGAAAACCCTTGTTTGGATTTCGGCTGTTGGAAGGAAAGGAATTTTGCAAAGGTCTCAGTCTATACATCTGCGTAAAGCGAACTGCAATCGGCGCTAGCTGGACGCTCTTGCTCTTATCTTATAAACAGCGTTTGTGATCCCTATTTGAAAAACGGTCGATTGGTAGAACTCTTCCCTGAAATTGAAAAGCAAAAATGGCAGCTTTATTTATATCGACCATATCAAACGATTGTTGCCGAGCGAGTGGTGTGGGTGTATAACAAGTTGAAGGAGATTTTGTTGTCGAAAATGGTTTAGGCATAAAACATGGCGAGATGATCTCGCCATGTTTTTATCACGATTGCTTATCCACAATCGATTTTAACATCGTATAAGATTGGGCTTGTTTTTGTTCATCAAAAATATAGCTCACCGCCATAATTTCATCAAAATGTACCCGTTCACGCAGTTGCTTGAGTTGAAATTCCACACTTTCAGGACTACCGATAAGCGAACAAGCAGTCATTTGTTCCACCACAGCACGCTCTTGATTGTAAATCGGGATTTCCTCAAAATCGACTGGGCCAAAGTGTGGTTTCTTTTGGGCATGCATTTGGGCTTTCCAAACGTCTTCTTCTGACGCCATCGGCGGTTGTAAATTTTGTTGCGCATTAGTCACTATATTTAAGAAAAATAGTGTTTGTGTCGTCGCCAGTTGTCTCGCTTCGGTATCGGTTTCTGCAACAATCGCGTTCACACCTAAGATGACATAAGGTTCAGCAAGATAGGTAGAAGGTTTGAAGTTTTTGCGGTAAATCTCCACTGCCATTTCCATCATACGTGGCGCAAAGTGTGAAGCAAATGCATAAGGCAAGCCAAGTTCTGCCGCAAGATAGGCACTTTCAGTACTAGATCCTAAAATATAAAACGGTATATTCAAGCCGGCAGAAGGATATGCAGAAACAGGGTTAGAATCTTTAAAGTAACCGCGAAGTTCCGCAATTTCCGCAGGGAAATCCAGACTTTTTCGTCCTCGACGAAGTGCCGCAGCCGTTTGCATATCAGTTCCTGGCGCACGTCCTAAACCGAGTTCAACACGGTTTGGATAAAGCGTCTCCAGTGTGCCATATTGCTCGGCCACCACATAAGGCGAATGATTCGGTAACATCACGCCGCCCGAGCCAACGCGCAAGGTCTTCGTATTGGCTAGCGTATGTTGAATTAAAAGTGCGGTCGCTGAACTCACCAAATTTTTCATATTATGATGCTCAGCAATCCAATAGCGCTCAATGCCAATGCGCTCCGCGTGTTTTGCAAGATTCACCATCGAATCGACCGCTTGCAAATAAGTTTGCCCTTCACGAACGGGGGCAAGATTGAGAATGGAAAGTTTCATGGTGTTACTCCTTATTGATTGAGCAAAGTGAAATCCAACATCACTTTCCCAATATGCGTGCCTTTGTCCATTTCTATATGGGCTTTTGCTACGTCTTTAAAATCAAATACTTGATGAATAATCGGTTTGCCGATTTCACCATTGCCGAGTTTTTCCCAGAGCTCGTTGCATAAGGATTGGGTGATTTCTGCCTTTTCTAATTGGGGCTGACGTAGATTAGCCCTAAATTCCACACCAATCCTGCAGAATTTTAAGCTGTTGAGATGGTGTGCCGAAATTAAACCGAAATTCGCATTCTTTCAAGAACAGCGGGAAGGATTTGCGATCAATTCCGTTGTATTTGCGCAAGACGCGTTTTGCCTGATTCCAAAAATTCTCAATGCCGTTAATGTGGTTCTGACGGTCTGCAAATTCCTTGGAATGGTTGATACGGTAATGGATAAAACCGCTTACGCCCAGCTTGTCATAGCTGCTCAG
>NZ_JBQCTZ010000339.1:0-2180 GCF_051963715.1 Neisseria sp. P0001.S005
GGGTCTTCGGAGAGGCCGACGACTTCTTCAAGGCGGTCTTTTTTGCCTTGGTAGTCCATATAGACGCGGATGTCTTCGCTGCGCTTCTCCAAGTCGTTTAGGGTGTTGTTAAGCTGGTTGATTACTTCGGCTTCCATGATTCTTGTGTTCTTTCAAAATTTTAGGGGCGTATTGTAAGGGATTTGCCTGTTTTTTTCCATGACCGGGCCATCTGAAAATGTGCGGTTGGGGTTTTCAGACGGCCTCGGTTTTGAATTTTTCCATCCAAAGCCGCCAGTCGTTGTCTGTCGGCGCGTTTACAGTAATCCGACTACCGTCTTCTATGCTTTGAAAACTGAGGCTCTGCGCGTGCAACATCAGGCGTTGCGTGCCGATATGTTCGGCAACGGCATGGTTTTGGCGTAAATCGCCGTAGTTGGTGTCGCCGATGATGGGGTGAAAAATGTGTTTCATATGGCGGCGGAGTTGGTGTTTGCGGCCGGTGTGCGGCGTGAGTTCGGCCCACGAATAACGCGAAGTCGGATAACGCAGGGCGGACTGGAACGGCAGCTCGGTTTGTGCCAGACAGCGGTAGGCGGTTTGCGCTTCCTGCAAAGTCGCTTCGGTCTGCGCTTCAGCGATTTTGTCGGGCATATATTTGAGGGCGTAATCAATCAGGCCGTCTGAAGGCAGATGACCGCGGACAATCGCCCAATAGGTTTTTTCGATGGTTTTGTTTTCAAACTGCTGCGTCAATAACCGTGCGGCTTCCGTATCGAGGGCAAACAGCAAGACGCCGGAAGTCGGGCGGTCGAGGCGGTGGACGGGATAGACGTGCTGCCCGATTTGGTCGCGCAGGGTCTGCACGGCAAAACGGGTTTCATGTTTGTCTAACCAGCTTCGGTGCACCAGCATTCCGGCAGGTTTGTTGACGGCAATGGTGCGGCTGTCGCGGTGGATAATATCGAGCATGGCGGAGCAATTTAATAAAAGCAGATATTGTAACGGGCTTTTGAAAATGTGGCAGGCACACTTGCCGCCGAAACCCAACTTTCAGACGGCCCGCCCCTTTCGGGTTACAATACTGCACATAAAAACACGAAGGAAAAGCCGTGAGCCTGCTCAAAAAACTGCCCAAACCCATGCTGCCCGATGAAACCCGCCGCGATATTCAGGCGCGCGAGTCGTATCATGTATTGAAGATTATTTCCGAATTTGTCGAAGCCGGCGAAGAATTGCGCGCCATTCAGCCAGCTGTCAGCATTTACGGCAGCGCGCGCACGCCCGAAAACCATCCCGACTACGCGTTCACATTGCGCTTGGCGCGCAAACTGTCGGATGCCGGATTTTCCGTCATTTCCGGCGGCGGGCCGGGCATTATGGAAGCGGCCAACAAAGGCGCGTTTGCAGGCGCAAGTCCGGCGGTGGGGCTGAATATCGTGTTGCCGCACGAGCAAAAAGCCAATCCGTATCAGGATTTGTCGATTAAATTTCAACACTTCTTCCCGCGCAAAGTCATGTTCGTCAAACACGCCGTGGCGTATGTCGTCATACCCGGCGGTTTCGGCACATTGGACGAATTGTTTGAAAGCCTGACTTTGGTGCAAACCGGCAAAACGCCCGACCGCCCGATTATCTTAGTGGGCAAAGCATTTTGGGCGGGACTGTTGGACTGGATACGCGAGCAGTTGCTGGGCAGAAACCTGATTTTGGAAGAGGATTTGAACCTGATCCGCGTCATCGACGACGAAGACGAAATCATCGAAGAAATCTTCGCCCATTACGAAAACCGCTTGGAAGACTTGTCCGAACACCAAAATGCTTGGTCGCTGGGGCTGTAAAAAACTACGGTTTCAACTGAAAAAGGGCGGTTATCCCACCTACCCTTTGATTCATGAATAAAGGCCGTCTGAAAATGTTTTCAGACGGCCTTTTATCTTCTTTCAAAGCGCTTAATTGTTTTCCCACTCGACATGCTCACTCAAGAAGCCGCCGCTTTGGTGCGCCCAAAGTTTGGCGTACAGGCCTTGTTTCTCGAGCAACTCGGTGTGGCTGCCTTCTTCGATGATGCGGCCTTTGTCCAAGACGATGAGGCGGTCCATCGCGGCGATGGTGGAGAGGCGGTGGGCGATGGCAATCACGGTTTTGCCTTCCATCATTTTGTCGAGGCTTTCTTGGATGGCGGCTTCGACTTCGGAGTC
>NZ_JBQCTZ010000340.1:0-2174 GCF_051963715.1 Neisseria sp. P0001.S005
GCCAACAAGAAACCGGCCAAATGGCTGTACGCATTAAATCTCTCGCCGTGATACATAAACCATTCTCATTTCTAAAAGACCAAAGTGTACGCTAAGACAGACGCTTCGTCAGAGAAATTGGGTTAAAAATAAGTTAAAGCGCAAAGGCCGTCTGAAAAACACGGCTTTGCAATATAACAAAAACATCTTTGCAACAAACAAACCATTCTTTCCCTTTTTCAGACGGCCCCTATATATTTCAAACCCGAACAACACGGCAAAGCCATCCGCCACTGCCGTGTTGTTTGCTTTATTATTCTTGCAAATATCATTTAACAACAAAAGCTTAATCAATCATCCTGACAAAGCGGCAAACAATAAAACATAAACAATCATGGTATAATAAACGCTTACAGGCAGAGATTTAGACAAAATCTCAGGCCGTCTGAAGGAGGAGAAACATGAATCGACGCGTTTATATCGTACATGGCTTTGAAGGCAATCCGCACGGCAACTGGTTTGACTGGCTTTGCGCCCAAGTCAAAAGCACCGGCGCACAAGCAATCTCCCTTGCCATGCCCAATCCCGACAAACCAAGCACGACCGCGTGGCAGTTTACCCTTGACCAGCACATCGGCAAGCCCGATGCCCATACCTTTCTAGTCGGCCACAGCCTCGGCTGCATTACCCTCCTTCACTTCCTCAGCCGCCAACAGCCGCAAAAAATCGGCGGCCTGCTGCTTGCCGCCGGTTTTGCCGATACGCTGCCACCCCTGCCCGCGCTTGATACCTACATTAAAGCAGCGTCCCCCGATTTCGACATCCTGCGCAAAATCGACATGCCCAAACACTGCCTGGTTTCCGACAACGACACCCATGTTCCGCCCGAACTGACTTTGGACATGGCGGCCAAACTCAAAAGCCCTATTACCCATATTCCCGAAGGCGGCCATTTGATGGCTTCGGACGGTTTTACCCAACTGCCACAGGCTTGGGAAGCGCTGAAACCCATGTTGACCGAATAAATACACACTCTAATCCTGTTTTCAGACGGCCTTGACTGTCTTCCCTCCCCATAACAGGCCGTCTGAACGACAATAAGAAACAACCTGCCCTTTCAAGCAGGTTGTTTCTTTTTATGCCTCATTGGCGGCAAATTTAATATTGCACCGTCCATTCAATCTCGCCGCCGGCCCTCATCGGTACAAGCTCGCCATCGCCGTAAGGTACGCTGGCAGGAACGGTTTGCGTTTGTTTGACCAATGTAATGGTATCGGTATTTTCAGGCAGACCGTAGAAACGTGGGCCGTTTTTAGAAGCAAAGGCTTCCAGTTTGTCCAGCGCGCCTGCTTTCTCAAACACTTCGGCATAAAGCTCGATGGCCGTCATTGCGCTGAACATACCGGCGCAACCGCAAGCATTTTCTTTGGCAGTTTTAGCATGTGGCGCAGAGTCCGTGCCGAGGAAGAATTTGTGCGCCTTATCGCCGGTAACGGCGGCAACCAAAGCCTGACGGTGGGTTTCACGTTTGAGTACAGGCAAGCAGAAATGATGAGGGCGCACACCGCCGACCAAAAGGTCGTTGCGGTTGAGCAGCAAGTGTTGCGGCGTCACAGACGCGGCCACATTATCGCCTGCTTCCAATACCAGTCGTGCAGCCTCGGCAGTGGTGATGTGTTCAAACACGACTTTGAGGTTGGGCACTTGCGCCAAAACCGGCTTCATCACACGCTCGATAAAGGCGGCCTCGCGGTCGAAAATATCGATTTCAGGATCGGTTACTTCGCCGTGAACCAAGAACAAAATGCCCTGTTTCGCCATTTCTTCCAACACGGGAATCAGCTTAAACAAGTCGGTCACGCCGGAATCGGAATTGGTGGTCGCGCCTGCAGGATAAAGTTTGAAAGCCACAATACCGGCAGCCTTAGCCTCACGCACGAGTTCGGGAGTGGCGTTGTCGGTCAAATAAAGTGTCATCAACGGCTGAAAGGCGCTGCCTTCTGGCAGGGCGGCCATAATGCGCGCTTTGTATGCTTGGGCATCGGCGACGCTGACAACGGGCGGCTTCAGGTTGGGCATAATAACCGCGCGGCCCATTTGTCGGGCGGTGTACGGGGCAACGGCTTTGAGCGCGTCGCCGTCGCGCAGGTGTAAGTGCATATCGTCGGGGCGGATGATGGTCAGGGTTTGCATAG
>NZ_JBQCTZ010000341.1:0-2172 GCF_051963715.1 Neisseria sp. P0001.S005
TAAGTTAATGGTTTTAAAGGAATATTATTGACAAAATATTTCTTTACTTTTAAAACCGTGATACAATCTTTAACATTCATATTTGATGAATTAATACCCAACCACTTTTTACCAAAATCAAGGAGTACTCAAAATGGGACAGTACAAGAAGCTTTGGTACTTGCTGTTTGCCGTACTGGCAGTATGCTTTACCATTCTTGGTTATATGGGTAGCGAGGTCTATAAAAAGGCTCCGCCATACCCTGAACAAGTCGTTTCTGCATCCGGCAAAGTCCTGATGACCAAAGACGATATTTTGGCAGGTCAATCTGCATGGCAAACTACCGGCGGTATGGAAGTTGGCTCTGTATTGGGTCACGGTGCATACCAAGCTCCGGACTGGACTGCCGACTGGCTGCACCGCGAGCTGGTTGCATGGTTGGATCTGACTGCGCAAGAAACTTACGGCAAAAAATTTGACGAAGTTTCTCCTGAGGAACAAGCTGTTCTGAAAACCCGTTTGGCTGACGAATACCGCAACCAAAGCCGTATTAAGGAAGACGGTTCTGTCGTTATCAGCAATACCCGCGTGAAAGCGATCGAAAGTATTCTGCCTTACTATCACGGCGTGTACAGCGACGATCCTAAGTTCCAAACCACTCGCGAACACTTTGCAATGAAAAACAACACATTGCCAAGCCAAGAAGCGCGTGAAAAACTGTTCAACTTCTTCTTCTGGACTTCTTGGTCTGCTTCGGCCAACCGTCCTGACGAGAACTTCACTTACACCAACAACTGGCCGCACGAGCCTTTGATCAACAACGTACCGACTACTGAAAACTACATGTGGTCCTTCACCAGCGTGGTATTGTTGCTGATGGGTATCGGCTTGCTGATGTGGGGTTACTCTTTCTTGACCAAACACGAAGAGGTTGAAGTACCTACTGAGGATCCTATTTCCAAAGTACAACTGACTCCTTCTCAAAAAGCGTTGGGCAAATATGTATTCCTGACTGTTGCGCTGTTTGTCGTACAAGTACTGTTGGGTGGTTTGACCGCTCACTATACTGTCGAAGGTCAAGGCTTCTACGGTATCGATACCGCACTGGGCTTTGAAATGGCCGACTGGTTCCCATATGCGTTGACCCGTACTTGGCACATCCAATCCGCTATTTTCTGGATTGCAACCGGCTTCCTGACAGCAGGTCTGTTCTTGGCTCCGATTGTGAACGGCGGTAAAGATCCTAAATTCCAACGTGCCGGTGTGAACTTCCTGTACATCGCCCTGTTCATCGTAGTCGGCGGTTCTTACGCAGGTAACTTCTTTGCTTTGACTCACATCATTCCACCTGAGCTGAACTTTTGGTTCGGCCACCAAGGTTACGAATACTTGGATTTGGGTCGTTTCTGGCAACTTCTGCTGATGGTCGGCTTGCTGTTGTGGCTGTTCCTGATGTTGCGTTGTACTATCTCTGCCTTTAAAGAAAAAGGTACAGACAAAAACCTGTTGGCTATCTTCGTAGCTTCTATGGTCGGTGTGGGTGTGTTCTACGCTCCTGGCCTGTTCTACGGTGAGAAATCTCCAATCGCTGTGATGGAATACTGGCGTTGGTGGGTGGTTCACCTGTGGGTAGAAGGCTTCTTCGAAGTATTCGCTACTGCCGCCTTCGCATTCATCTTCTACAACATGGGCTTTGTCCGCCGTAGTACTGCTACTGCTTCTACTCTGGCCGCTGCCGCCATCTTCATGTTGGGCGGTATCCCAGGTACATTGCACCACTTGTACTTCTCCGGCTCTACCTCTGCCTCTATGGCAATCGGTGCATGTTTCTCCGCTTTGGAAGTTGTGCCTTTGGTTCTGCTGGGTCGTGAAGCTTACGAACACTGGTCTTACCAACACCTGTCCGACTGGGCGAAACGTCTGCGTTGGCCTCTGATGTGCTTCGTAGCAGTTGCTTTCTGGAACATGATCGGTGCCGGCGTATTCGGCTTCCTGATTAACCCGCCAATTTCCCTGTTCTACATCCAAGGTCTGAACACTACTGCAGTTCACGCTCACGCGGCTCTGTTCGGTGTGTATGGTTTCTTGGCTCTGGGCTTCGTATTGCTGGTTGCACGCTACCTGAAACCTAATGTTCAATTTGACGACAAACTGATGACTTGGGGCTTCTGGCTGCTGAACGGCGGTCTGGT
>NZ_JBQCTZ010000342.1:0-2165 GCF_051963715.1 Neisseria sp. P0001.S005
AAGCCGATCTGATTGTCGCTCAAGGTGCCGAGGTCTTGATTGTTGAACCAAACCTTGCCTTTGGTAGGCTTGGTAATTCCTGAAATCAGCTTCAAAATGGTGGATTTGCCCGAGCCCGAATGGCCGGCGATAAAAATCATCTCACCTTTGTTAATCTGGAAACTGACATTTTTCAGGGCTTCGAAACCGCCGGGATAGGTTTTGGAAACTTGTTCGAAACGGATCATGGGTTTTCCTGAAAATAGGGATTCAGACGGCCGGCGTCATCGATAGGGCAACATGCCGTCTGAAAAAATGGGGTTATTCACAGATTATAAATATTTCGGCTGCTTTTTGATAGTGAAACCCCGGTTCTGCCTGTGGGTACACTGCCGGTTTGCAACACAAAGCAATATGGTTTGAAAAAAGGCCGTCTGAACGATTGGGTTTCAGACGGCCTCGGTATCAGCGTAGGTTAAGCACCCTATCCGCTGTTTTATTTACATTTGGTTTTGGCCAAATTTACGGCGGCGGTCAGGCTTTTTTCGTTGACTTCGCCGGTAATGGTTTGTTTGTAGCCGCATTTCGGCGCTTCGACGACAGTAAAGGGCAATACGCCGACGTTGTTGCCGTGGGCCTTCATGAAGTTGCGGCTGTTGGCGCCGGTGTAACGCCAAATCGGGTAGCTTACCGGTGTTTGTTTCAGGAACTTGCCGATGTTGTCGGTCGTATCCAGTGCGATGCCGACCATATCGACGCTGCCTTTTTTCTGCGCTTTGTACCATGCGGACATGGCGGGCATTTCTTTACGGCAGGGGCCGCACCAGGTTGCCCACAGGTTGACCACGCGCACGGGGGCTTTGAGCGATTCCAGACTTTGCGGTTTGTTGTCCTGCCAACCTGCCGTTTCGTCGGCGGCAAAGGCCGGTGCAGCGGTAAAAACGGTGGCGGACAAGAGAAGGGCGGTTAAGGCTTTCATGGTTGTATCCTTGAGGTTGCCAATCGAAATTGGGTTTATTGTAAAACGGTTTGGTGGGTATGCCTACCGATTCGTATCAAGATATCAGGTAAAAAGTTTGAGTAAAAATCAGTTGCAGACGATAATAACCGCCATCATTGAATGATTTTGCAATAATACGGAGACTTTCATGCCGTCTGAATTCACACTTTATCACAACCCGCGTTGCAGCAAATCGCGTGCCGCGCTGGCTTTGCTCGAAGAAAAAGGCGTTGCCGCCGACGTGGTCAAATATCTGGATACCGCGCCCGATTTGGCGACTTTGCAGGATATGTTTGCCAAACTCGGCATCGAATCGGTGCGCGGCATGATGCGCACGAAAGACGATTTGTACAAAGAATTGGGTTTGGACAATCCCGATTTGGACAATGCCGCCCTGCTTCAGGCAATCGCCGAACACCCTGCCTTGCTTGAGCGCCCCGTTTTGGTAACGCCTACGCGTGCAGCCATCGGCCGTCCGTTGGAAAACATTGCCGCCCTACTCAGCTGATAGGGTTGGATAAGGCCGTCTGAAGATGATTTCCCTGCTTAAAAGCCGCACTGGCCTGCGATATTACCTGTTTCGCGGCCTTGCTTTGAGCGTTTTGCTGGTGTGCGGTATTTTTTTGAGCGGCACATGGCAGATTTACCGGACAGGTTTGCAAACCTTGCCGAAGGACGTTCATGCCGATGCGGCGGTGGTGTTAGGTGCGGCGGCGTGGGACAAACGCCCGTCGCCGGTATTCCGTGAGCGCATCAACCATGCCATCACGCTCTACCAAAGCCATCGGGTCGGCAAAATCATTTTCACCGGCGGTACGCCCAAAAAAGGATTCATGACCGAAGCCGAAGTGGGGCGCCGATACGCGCTCAAGCAGGGCATACCGGCGCACAATATCCTGTTTGAAAACACGTCGCGCAACACTTACGAAAACCTGCGCAATATCGTCCCCATCATGCACGCCAACGGAGTCGGCAGCATTATCGTTGTCAGCGACCCGTATCATTTAGCGCGCGCCGAAGAAATGGCCGCCGATTTGGGCTTGTCAGACGCGCAGTTTTCCGCCACCCCGACCACGCGCTTTGACGAGCGCAGCAAGAAAGCCAAGTTCCTGATGCAGGAGAGCTATTCTTTGTTTCTCTACCGTATCGGCAAATGGAGCGATGCGGTTTGGAATTGGATAGGTGG
>NZ_JBQCTZ010000343.1:0-2151 GCF_051963715.1 Neisseria sp. P0001.S005
AAAGGCGGCGTAGGCAAGACCACTACCAGCGCCAGCATCGCAACCGGCCTGGCCCTGCGCGGCCACAAAACTGCCGTGATCGACTTCGACGTCGGTTTGCGCAACCTTGACCTGATTATGGGTTGCGAACGCCGCGTCGTATATGACCTCATCAACGTTATCCACGGCGAAGCGACTCTCAACCAAGCCCTGATTAAAGACAAAAACTGCGAAAACCTCTACATCCTGCCTGCATCGCAAACCCGCGACAAAGACGCGCTGACCCGCGAAGGCGTGGACAACGTGATGAAAGAGCTGTCCAGCAAAAAAATGGGCTTCGAATTCATCATCTGCGACTCCCCTGCCGGTATCGAACAAGGCGCACTGATGGCGCTCTACTTTGCCGACGAAGCCATCATTACCACCAATCCGGAAGTATCCAGCGTCCGCGACTCCGACCGTATCTTGGGCATTTTGCAAAGCAAATCCCGCAAAGCCGAACAAGGCGGTACTGTTAAAGAACACCTGCTGATTACCCGCTACTCCCCTGAGCGCGTGGCCAAGGGTGAAATGCTGTCTGTACAAGATATCTGCGACATCTTGCGTATTCCGTTGATCGGTGTGATTCCTGAATCACAAAACGTCCTGCAAGCTTCCAACGCCGGCGAACCTGTCATCCACCAAGACAATGCCGCAGCAGCAGAAGCCTACAAAGACGTTATCGCCCGCCTCTTGGGTGAAAACCGCGAAATGCGTTTCCTCGAAGCTGAGAAGAAAAGCTTCTTAAAACGACTGTTCGGAGGTTAATACATGTCACTGCTCGATATGCTGTTCGGCAGAAAGCCGAAAACCGCCACAGTCGCGCGCGACCGCCTGCAAATCATCATCGCGCAAGAGCGCGCACAAGAAGGCCAAGCTCCGGACTATCTGCCGACCCTGCGTAAAGAGTTGTTGGAAGTCCTGTCCAAATACGTCAACGTATCATTGGACGACATCCGCATCTCCCAAGAGAAACAAGACGGCTTGGACGTTCTTGAGCTGAACATCACCCTGCCGGAACAAAAAAAGGCTTAACACATGACCTTGACCGAATTGCGTTACATCGTAGCCGTCGCACAAGAACGTCACTTCGGACGTGCCGCACGACGCTGCTTTGTCAGCCAGCCCACCCTCTCCATCGCCATCAAAAAGCTGGAGGAAGAGCTGTCGGTATCCCTGTTCGACCGTAGCAGCAACGACATCATCACGACCGAAGCGGGCGAGCGCATTGTCGCCCAAGCCCGCCGGGTTTTGGAAGAAGCCGAACTCATCAAGCACCTTGCCAATGAAGAGCAAAACGAATTGGAAGGCGCGTTCAAACTCGGCCTGATTTTTACCGTTGCCCCCTACCTTCTGCCCAAGCTCATTACCGCGCTGCGTGAAACCGCACCGAAAATGCCGCTGATGCTGGAAGAGAACTATACCCACATCCTGACCGAGTCGCTCAAACGCGGCGATGTCGATGCAATCGTCGTTGCCGAACCGTTCCAAGAGCCGGGCATCGTGACCGAGCCTCTGTATGACGAACCTTTCTTCGTCATTGTTCCCAAAGGCCATCACTTTGAAGAACTCGATGCCGTTACGCCTCAGCTTTTGGGCGAAGAACAAGTGTTACTGCTGTCCGAAGGCAACTGTATGCGCGACCAAGTGTTGGCAAGTTGTTCCGAATTGGCTTCCAAACAAAAAATCCAAGGTTTGACCAATACCCTGCAAGGCAGCTCCATCAACACCATTCGCCACATGGTTGCCAGCGGCCTGGCCATCAGCGTCATGCCGGCTACCGCGTTGACCGAAAACGACCACATGCTTTTTAGCATTATCCCGTTTGAAGGCACCGCACCGCACCGCCGTGTCGTTTTGGCCTATCGTCGCAACTTTGTCCGTCCAAAAGCACTGACTGCTTTGCGTACTGCCATTTTGCAATCGCAACTGACCGGTGTAACCTTCGTCAACGAATAAACCACAAAACAAAAGGCCGTCTGAATGTTCAGACGGCCTTTTTATTTTTAACCGAATAAAGGATTAGTAGCGGGTATGAACTTGACTGCCGATAACACCACCCAAAGCCGCACCACCCAAGGTAGAGCCGGTATCGCCACCAATCAAGTTACCTGCCACGCCACCCAATACCGC
>NZ_JBQCTZ010000344.1:0-2131 GCF_051963715.1 Neisseria sp. P0001.S005
TCTTTCAGACGGCCATGCATCATCATCAACGCGCCGCAAACGGCATCCATCATGCCGCTGGCAATGGCGTTCGGCGTCGTGGTTGGAAACGGATATACCTTGCCGATGGGGCGGTTGAGGTTGGCGGTCTTGAGCGCCATCGCCTCTTTCATTAAGTGGAAACCGGGCATGATGGTGCCGCCGAGATAATGATTGTCTTCCGTCAGCGCGTCGGTGGTTACGGCGGTGCCGCAGCTGACGACGACGCAGGCATTTTGCGTAAAGCGGCGGCTGCCCAGCGCATTAAACCAACGGTCGGAACCATGTTCTTCAGGGCGGCGGTAATGGTTGCGGATACCCAAAGCCTGTGGCATGGAAGACAGCCATTCGACCGGACGGGTTAATTGTTCTTCCACCATCGCTTTTTTTACCGAACCGCACACGGCGCAACCGACAATCTTCACATCTTCATCAGCAAATTGCAGCCATTCTTCACCCAGCTGGGTCAAATCACGATACGGCGCGCGGCCGACTTCGGAAAATGTGCCGTTCTCCACCCACGCCCATTTCAACTGACTGTTGCCGCCGTCCAGCAGCAAAAAGCGTTCCGGTTTCGCCGCGGCAGGTTGTGCCGGGCGGTTATCCGGACGTAAACTGATCTCGCCGCTGACGATGGTTTTCTCGCCCTTGTCCGTCAGCAAACGCAACGCACCTTGCGCATCCACGCCTTTGACTACGCCTTCGTGGACAACACGCCCTTCCTGAAGCAGCAACACCGGTCTGTTTGTGTCGCGATTGGCGGCATCGTATTCGCCGACACATGACGCGAATCCGTTTTGAGCGTATTCGTTCAACAGCGCATCAAGTTGCGCTAATACCGCATTCAATAAGGTTTTGACGCTTACGCCCTGCTTAGAGGCCGTCTGAAACAAGGCCTGCACGGAAGTGGCGTTTTCAACTTCTTTCGGCAATACAAAATTGATGCCGATGCCGATGACGGCGACAGTCTTATTCTCTACCCGAGCCGTTTCAATCAAAATACCGGCCAATTTATCGTTGGCCACGACCAAATCGTTCGGCCACTTGATATTTACGTCCAAACCGATATCGGCAAGCGCGCGTCGGCAAGCCAATGCCACCACCAACGCCAGCGAACCCAGCTCATACTGCGGCTTGTCAAACGCCCAGCCCAAGCTGAACATCAGACATTCGCCCTGTCGGTTGACCCAACTTCGCCCTTGCCGTCCGCGGCCTTTGGTTTGGAAATGCGCCACGCACAAGGCCTTATGCGCCAAATCTGCCGACTGGCGCGCCAATGCCATGATTTCATCGTTGCTGGACGAACATTCGTGTTTCAACTGCGCACGAAAACCCTGTTTTCCGGCCATTTGTTGCAGAGATTCTTCGGCAAACACAGCCAAAGGGCGCACCAAGCGCCATTGCCCGTCATGCTGGCGCAGCAAACCACGGATATGGCCTGGCATCTGCTGCCAGAATCCGTTTAATTGTTGCGGCTTCATACCGACCACTCGCGCCAACTGAGAAACGTGTTGCGGCAGGCCGTCTGAAAGCGCAGCGAGCAAGGCCCAATGGCGGCTGTTCAAATCCGTCATTCGCCTCCTCCGGCTTCGCGGATTTTCGCCAACGTTTTGGTGGTCGAAGTCTGGTGTAAAAACGGAATCGAAAATACTTTGCCGCCACGCGCAAACGTCTCAGCCGCACCGACAATCTTATCCACAGGCCAATCGCCGCCTTTAATCAACACATCGGGTTTGACCATTTCAATCAGCGCGGCCGGCGTATCGTCATCAAACCAAGTGACCAAATCCACGCTCGCCAATGCCGCTGCCACTGCCGCGCGGTTTTCCAAAGGATTAATCGGACGATCGTCCCCTTTGCCCTGACGGCGCACCGAAGCATCGGTATTCAACGCCAATACCAAAGCCGCACCGGCCGATCGCGCCTGCGCCAGATACGTTACATGGCCCCGGTGGAGAATATCGAAACAGCCATTGGTAAACACCAGCGGACGGGGCAGTGCCGCCAAACGCTCCGCCAGCTTTGCGGGCGGACAGATTTTGGATTCAAATTCTGGAGCTGACCATTCGGACATGATGCGGTTCCTTTGGGAATGAAACAGAAAATAATCGGG
>NZ_JBQCTZ010000345.1:0-2119 GCF_051963715.1 Neisseria sp. P0001.S005
TTTGTAACATGGTTCGTTCCTAGTTACGGGTATTTAATAAATAATTCTTTTAGAGGCCGTCTGAAAACTTAGCACCACTTATTCGGTTTCATCGGTCCGCCGTGTTCGATGTAATGCACAAACTCATCACGGAAATGCTTGGTAAAGCTGCGGACAGGGAAAACAGCGGCATCGGCAAGGGCGCAGATGGTACGGCCTGCCATTTGGTTACCGACGGAATCCAGCAAATCCAAGTCTTCCATGCGGCCTTTGCCTTCTACGATGCGGTGGACGATGCGGTAAAGCCAGCCCGTGCCTTCTCGGCAAGGCGTACATTGGCCGCAAGACTCGTCGTAGTAGAAGTAGCTCAAACGCTCAAGGGCTTTCACCATGCACACGTCTTCGTCCATGACGATAATCGCGCCGGAACCCAGCATCGAGCCTGCTTTGGAAATCGAGTCATAGTCCATATTGGTCTGCATCATAATATCGGCAGGCAAAACTGGCGCGGACGAACCGCCGGGAATGACGGCTTTAAGTTTTTTACCGCCGCGCATACCACCCGCCATTTTCAAGACTTCGGCAAACGGCGTACCCAATGGCACTTCATAGTTGCCCGGACGCTCGACGTGGCCGGAAATACAGAACAATTTGGTACCGCCTGCATTCGGAATACCTTTATCGGCAAATTCCTGTCCGCCGTCACGGATAATGAATGGGACGGAGGCGAAGGTTTCGGTATTGTTAATGGTGGTCGGTTTGCCATACAGGCCGAACGAAGCAGGGAATGGCGGTTTAAAGCGCGGTTGCCCTTTTTTGCCTTCCAACGATTCGAGCAATGCGGTTTCTTCACCGCAAATGTATGCGCCGTAGCCGTGGTGGGCGAAGAGTTCAAATTCAAAATCCGAACCCAAAATATTTTTACCTAAAAAACCTGCGGCACGCGCCTGCTCCAAAGCGGCTTCAAAGCGTTGGTAGCCTTCAAAAATTTCGCCGTGGATATAGTTGTAGCCGGCTTTCGCACCCATCGCGTAACCGGCAATAATCATGCCTTCAATCAGGGCATGAGGATTGAACATGATGATGTCGCGGTCTTTGAACGTACCCGGCTCGCCTTCGTCGGTGTTACAAACCACATATTTTTCGCCCGGGAAGGAACGGGGCATAAAGCTCCATTTCAAACCGGTCGGGAAGCCCGCACCGCCACGACCGCGCAAGCCGGAGGTTTTGACTTCGTCAATCACATCGGTTTGCGAGATGTTTTCGGACAGGATTCTACGCAGCGCGCTGTAACCGCCGCGTTTGACGTATTCGTCCAATGTCCAGCAGTAGGGATTGGCGGTATCCACTTGGTCAAAAATCACGCCTGATTGGTAAATAGCCATTTTTGGTGTGCCTGTTCGTTTTCGTATCGGTTGCAGCCGTTGTTTTCAGACGGCCTTTTATTTCAGTTCGGCAAGTTTCTTGTCAATTGCTTCTTCAGTCATAAAGCTGCACATGCTGTGGTTGTTGACCAGCATGACCGGAGCGTCGCCGCATGCGCCCATGCATTCGCCTTCGACAAGGGTAAATTTTCCGTCGGGCGTGGTTTCGCCGTAGCCGATACCGAGTTTTTGTTTGAGGTATTCGCCGGTAGCCATACCGCCGCGCAGGGCGCAGGGCAGGTTGGTACAAACGGTCAGTTTGTATTTGCCAACAGGCTCAAGGTCGTACATATTGTAGAAAGTAGCGACTTCGTAGGCTTGTGCAGGCGAGATGCCGATATAGTCTGCGACAAAGGCGATGGTCTCGGGAGCAAGCCAGCCTTTTTCGGTCTGGGCAATACGCAATGCGCCCATAATCGCGGAACGGCGTTGGTCGGCAGGATATTTTGCCAACTCAATATCAATTTGTTTTAAGGATTCTGCGGATAACATTATCGGTCAACCTCCCCGAATACGATGTCCTGCGTACCGATGATGGCAACAACGTCAGCCAGCATGTGGCCTTTTGCCATTTCGTCCATGCCTTGCAGGTGGGCGAAGCCGGGTGCACGGATTTTCAGGCGGTAGGGTTTGTTTGCACCGTCTGAAATGATGTAAACGCCGAACTCGCCTTTCGGATGTTCGACAGCGGTGTAGGTCTCGCCCTCGGGAACGTG
>NZ_JBQCTZ010000346.1:0-2111 GCF_051963715.1 Neisseria sp. P0001.S005
GTCAGTCGTGATTGCCGTTGAAGGCAACGACGAAATCGAGTTCGAACGCTACGCACCTGAAGCGCTGGCAAAATTGAACAGCGAAGAAGTGCGTCGCAACCTGATTCAATCCGGTTTGTGGACTGCGCTGCGCACCCGTCCGTTCAGCAAAATCCCTGCCGTCGATGCCGAGCCGTTCGCCATCTTCGTCAATGCGATGGACACCAATCCACTGGCTGCCGATCCTACGGTCATCATCAAAGAAGCCGCCGAAGACTTCAAACGCGGCCTGCTGGTATTGAGCCGCCTGACCGAACGTAAAATCCATGTGTGTAAAGCAGCCGGCGCAGACGTGCCGTCTGAAAACGCTGCCAACATCGAAACACATGAATTTGGCGGTCCTCATCCTGCCGGTTTGAGTGGCACGCACATTCATTTCATCGAGCCAGTCGGTGCGAACAAAACCGTTTGGACCATCAATTATCAAGATGTGATTGCCATTGGCCGTTTGTTTGCAACAGGCCGTCTGAACATCGAGCGCGTAATTGCCTTGGGTGGCTCTCAAGTCAACAAACCACGCCTCTTGCGTACCGTTTTGGGCGCGAAGGTGTCGCAAATTACCGCCGGCGAATTGGTTGACGCAGACAACCGCTTGATTTCCGGTTCGGTATTGAACGGCGCGATTGCACAAGGCGCGCATGATTATTTGGGACGCTACCACAATCAGATTTCCGTTATCGAAGAAGGCCGCAGCAAAGAGCTGTTCGGCTGGGTTGCGCCGCAACCGGACAAATACTCGATTACGCGTACAACCCTCGGTCATTTCCTGAAAAACAAACTCTTCAAGTTCACGACAGCCGTCAACGGCGGCGACCGCGCCATGGTTCCCATCGGTACTTACGAGCGCGTAATGCCGCTGGACATCCTGCCTACCTTGCTTCTGCGCGATTTAATCGTCGGCGATACCGACAGCGCGCAGGCTTTGGGTTGCTTGGAATTGGACGAAGAAGACCTCGCTTTGTGCAGCTTTGTCTGCCCGGGTAAATACGAATACGGCCCGCTGTTGCGCAAGGTGCTGGAAACCATTGAGAAGGAAGGCTGATTATGGGCTTGAAACATTTTCTTGAAAAAATCGAACCGCACTTCCTGCCGGGCGGCAAACATGAAAAATGGTATGCCCTCTATGAAGCTGCGGCGACGATTTTCTATACATCCGGCGCGGTAACGCGCAAAGCGGCCCACGTCCGCGATGCGCTCGACTCCAAGCGCATGATGATTTTGGTGTGGCTGGCTTTGTTCCCTGCCATGTTCTACGGTATGTACAACGTCGGCGTACAGGCATTCGGTGCGTTAACGCCTGATTTGCTGCAACAAAATATCGCCAACGACTGGCATTACGCCCTTGCCAACGCTTTGGGCATCAATATGTCGTCTGAAGCGGGCGTGTTGGGCAAAATGCTCTTCGGCGCGATTTTCTTCCTGCCGATTTACGCGACTGTATTTGTTGTGGGCGGCTTCTGGGAAGTTTTGTTCGCATCCGTGCGCAAACACGAAATCAACGAAGGTTTCTTCGTGACTTCGATTCTGTTTGCTTTAATCGTTCCTCCTACCCTGCCTTTATGGCAAGCGGCTTTGGGTATTTCTTTCGGCGTTGTGGTTGCGAAAGAAGTATTCGGCGGTACAGGTAAAAACTTTATGAACCCCGCGCTGGCAGGCCGTGCTTTCTTGTTCTTCGCTTATCCCGCCAATATTACCGGCGACACTGTTTGGACGGCGGTTGACGGTTATTCCGGCGCAACTGCGTTGGCTCAATGGGCAGCACACGGTTCGGAAGGTCTGAAAAATGCCGTTACCAATCAACCGATCACTTGGATGGATGCGTTTATCGGCAACTTGCCCGGTTCTATCGGCGAAGTATCCACTTTGGCGCTCTTAATCGGCGGCGCGTTTATCGTATTCACCCGCATTGCCTCTTGGCGCATTATTGCCGGCGTGATGATCGGTATGATTGCCATGTCTTCACTATTTAACTTCATCGGTTCGGACACCAACGCTATGTTCTCCATGCCTTGGTACTGGCACTTGGTGGTCGGCGGCTTCGCCATCGGTATGCTGTTTATGGCGACCGACCC
>NZ_JBQCTZ010000347.1:0-2111 GCF_051963715.1 Neisseria sp. P0001.S005
GTCAGTCGTGATTGCCGTTGAAGGCAACGACGAAATCGAGTTCGAACGCTACGCACCTGAAGCGCTGGCAAAATTGAGCAGCGAAGAAGTGCGCCGCAACCTGATCCAATCCGGTTTGTGGACTGCGCTGCGCACCCGTCCGTTCAGCAAAATTCCTGCCGTCGATGCCGAGCCGTTCGCCATCTTCGTCAATGCGATGGACACAAACCCGCTGGCTGCCGATCCTACGGTCATCATCAAAGAAGCCGCCGAAGACTTCAAACGCGGCCTGTTGGTATTGAGCCGCCTGACCGATCGTAAAATCCATGTATGTAAAGTAGCAGGCTCAGACGTGCCGTCTGAAAACGCTGCCAATATCGAAACACATGAATTTGGCGGTCCGCATCCTGCCGGTTTGAGTGGCACGCACATTCATTTCATCGAGCCAGTCGGTGCGAACAAAACTGTTTGGACCATCAATTATCAAGATGTAATTGCCATTGGCCGTTTGTTTGCAACAGGCCGTCTGAACACCGAGCGCGTGATTGCCTTGGGTGGTTCTCAAGTCAACAAACCGCGTCTCTTGCGTACCGTTTTGGGTGCGAAAGTATCGCAAATTACTGCGGGCGAATTGGTTGACGCAGACAACCGCGTGATTTCCGGCTCGGTATTGAACGGCGCGATTGCACAAGGCGCGCACGATTACCTCGGCCGCTACCACAATCAGATTTCCGTTATCGAAGAAGGCCGCAGCAAAGAGCTGTTCGGCTGGGTTGCGCCACAACCGGACAAATACTCCATCACGCGCACAACCCTCGGCCATTTCCTGAAAAACAAACTCTTCAAGTTCAACACAGCCGTCAACGGCGGCGACCGCGCCATGGTACCGATCGGCACTTACGAGCGCGTAATGCCCTTGGATATTCTGCCTACCCTGCTCCTGCGCGATTTAATCGTCGGCGATACTGACAGCGCTCAGGCACTGGGTTGCTTGGAATTGGACGAAGAAGACCTCGCTTTGTGCAGCTTCGTCTGCCCGGGCAAATACGAATACGGCCCGCTGTTGCGCAAGGTGCTGGAAACCATTGAGAAGGAAGGCTGATTATGGGCTTGAAACATTTTCTTGAAAAAATCGAACCGCACTTCCTGCCGGGTGGCAAACATGAAAAATGGTATGCCCTCTACGAAGCTGCGGCGACGATTTTCTATACATCCGGCGCGGTAACGCGCAAAGCGGCCCACGTCCGCGATGCGCTCGACTCCAAGCGCATGATGATTTTGGTGTGGCTGGCTTTGTTCCCTGCCATGTTCTACGGTATGTACAACGTCGGCGTACAGGCATTCGGTGCGTTAACGCCTGATTTGCTGCAACAAAATATCGCCAACGACTGGCATTACGCCCTTGCCAACGCTTTGGGCATCAATATGTCGTCTGAAGCGGGCGTATTGGGCAAAATGCTCTTCGGCGCGATTTACTTCCTGCCGATTTACGCGACCGTATTTATCGTCGGCGGTTTCTGGGAAGTTTTGTTCGCCACCGTGCGCAAACACGAAATCAACGAAGGTTTCTTCGTAACTTCGATTTTGTTCGCTTTAATCGTTCCGCCTACGCTGCCTTTGTGGCAGGCCGCCCTGGGTATTACCTTCGGCGTGGTGGTTGCGAAAGAGGTGTTCGGTGGTACAGGTAAAAACTTTATGAACCCTGCTCTGGCAGGCCGTGCCTTCTTGTTCTTCGCTTATCCTGCCAATATTACCGGCGACACCGTTTGGACGGCGGTTGACGGCTATTCCGGTGCCACTGCTTTGGCGCAATGGGCGGCACACGGTGCAGACGGCCTGAAAAACGCTGTAACCGGTCAAAACATCTCTTGGATGGATGCGTTTATCGGTAACGTGCCCGGCTCAATCGGCGAAGTATCCACTTTGGCGCTCTTAATCGGCGGCGCGTTTATCGTGTTCACCCGCATTGCCTCTTGGCGCATTATCGCCGGCGTGATGATCGGTATGATTGCCATGTCTTCTCTGTTTAACTTCATCGGTTCGGACACCAACGCCATGTTCTCCATGCCTTGGTACTGGCACTTGGTGGTCGGCGGCTTCGCCATCGGTATGCTGTTTATGGCGACCGACCC
>NZ_JBQCTZ010000348.1:0-2102 GCF_051963715.1 Neisseria sp. P0001.S005
AGCCAAAGAATCGGCCAGTTTTTGTGCCTGTGCGAAATCAATACTTCCCTCATAAATTGCGCGGCCGGTAATCGCACCGCTCACACCCTCTTTTTCAACGGCACACAATGCGTGGATATCGTCCAAATTCGTCAAACCACCGGAAGCGATAATCGGGATATTCACTGATTGAGCCAATTTAACGGTAGCCTCGATATTCACGCCGCTCATCATGCCGTCGCGACCGATATCGGTATAAATAATGCTGTTGACGCCATCGTCTTCAAAACGCTTGGCCAAATCGACGACATGATGCTCCGTTACCGTTGCCCAACCGTCTATCGCCACCATACCGTCTTTGGCATCCAAGCCGACGATAATCTGACCCGGAAAGGCCTTACATGCTTCGCGCACAAATTCAGGATTTTTTACCGCGGCCGTACCGATAATCACATCGGTCAGACCCAAATCCAAATACTTTTCGATGGTGCCCAAATCACGGATACCGCCGCCAAGCTGTACCGGAATATCTTTGGCTACGGCGGCCAAAATTTCTTTAATCGCCGGAAAATTTTGAGGAACGCCTGCGAATGCGCCGTTCAAATCAACCAAATGCAAACGGCGTGCACCTTGATTGCGCCAATACAAAGCCATCTCTGCCGGCGAATCGGAAAACACCGTCGCCTGCTCCATCAAGCCTTGTTTTAAGCGGACACAGCGTCCTTCTTTCAAATCAATGGCAGGTATCAACAGCATTTTCTTCTCCTCTATTCAATTTCAGTATATTTTACACAAATTAGCGATTTTTAGCAGATTTATGTTAAAAGCCTCAAATCTGCCAATTTAAAAAATTACGCAGCAGCAGCAATCCTGCCTGATGGCTTTTCTCCGTGTGGAACTGTGTGGCAAACACATTATCTTTACCAACAATGCAGGCAAATTCACTCGGATATTCGCTGACGCCTAAAACAATCTCTTCATTTTTCGGTGCAAAATAATAGCTGTGGACAAAATAGAAATACTCGTTCTGCCCAATGTCTTGAAATAAAGGATGCGGACGGGTTTGGCGCACTGTATTCCAACCCATATGCGGCACTTTCAGACGGCCTCCCTGTGCATCGGTTTGATTGGGCAAAAACCGTTTTACTTGACCTTCAAACCAACCCAAACCATCTGTATCGCCTTCTTCGCTGTGTTCAAACAATAATTGCGCACCTACGCAAATTCCAAAAAACGGCTTGTTTTTCAGGCCGTCTGAAACTGCCTCACCCAAACCGCTTGCCTTTAGCGCCGACATACAATCCGGCATGGCACCCTGCCCCGGAAAGATAACCTTATCCGCCGCCATCACCTCTTCAGGCCGCGAAGTCAGATAAATTTCGGCATTTTGATTGGACAAAACCTGCGCCGCCTGAACAGATTTCAATACTGAGTGCAGGTTTCCCATTCCATAATCGACAATCGCTACTTTCATTGCTTCTCCTCAGGCCGTCTGAAAACATTTAATGATTAATATAATAATAAGAATGATTGTAGCAAAAGATGGTTTAAAACAAAATATTGTCGATATACAAGACAAATAATAAAAGGCCGTCTGAAATCCCGATCGGTTTCAGACGGCCTTTATTCATTCACACGATGCCTTATTCTTCAGACGCGGCTTCTGCTTCTTCTTGAACAGATTCTTCACTCAGCGTGCCTTTGGTAGAAGGCGTTTGACCAATCATGCGCGGATCGTATTCAACTGCCATGCGCAGGGCGCGACCGAAGGCTTTGAAAACAGTCTCGGCTTGATGATGTGCATTACGGCCGCTCAAGTTATCGATGTGCAAGGTCATCATGCTGTGGTTCACAAGACCATGGAAAAATTCTTCAAACAAATCGACATCAAAACGGCCGATCAGGGCGCGGGTAAAGTCGATGTTGTACACCAAACCAGGGCGGCCGGAAAGGTCGATAACCACACGGCTCAACGCTTCATCTAACGGAACATAGGCATGACCGTAACGGGTAATGCCGGCTTTATTGCCAAGCGCTTGTTTCAGTGCCTGACCCAATACGATACCGATGTCTTCAACCGTGTGATGGTCGTCAATGTGCAAATCGCCTTTGCAGGTAATATC
>NZ_JBQCTZ010000349.1:0-2101 GCF_051963715.1 Neisseria sp. P0001.S005
AGCCAAAGAATCGGCCAGTTTTTGTGCCTGTGCGAAATCAATACTTCCCTCATAAATTGCGCGGCCGGTAATCGCACTGCTCACACCCTCTTTTTCAACGGCACACAATGCGCGGATATCGTCCAAATTCGTCAAGCCGCCGGAAGCGATAATCGGGATATTCACTGATTGAGCCAATTTGACGGTAGCCTCGATATTCACACCGCTCATCATGCCGTCGCGGCCGATATCGGTATAAATAATGCTGTTGACGCCATCGTCTTCAAAACGCTTGGCCAAATCGACGACATGGTGTTCCGTTACCGTTGCCCAACCGTCTATCGCCACCATCCCATCTTTAGCATCCAAGCCGACGATAATCTGACCCGGAAATGCCTTACATGCTTCGCGCACAAATTCAGGATTTTTTACCGCGGCCGTACCGATAATCACATCGGTCAGACCCAAATCCAAATACTTTTCAATGGTGCCCAAATCACGGATACCGCCGCCAAGCTGTACCGGAATATCTTTAGCCACGGCGGCCAAAATTTCTTTAATCGCCGGAAAATTTTGAGGAACACCTGCAAATGCGCCGTTCAAATCAACCAAATGCAAACGGCGTGCGCCTTGATTGCGCCAATGCAAAGCCATCTCTGCCGGCGAATCGGAAAACACCGTCGCCTGCTCCATCAAGCCTTGTTTTAAGCGAACACAGCGTCCTTCTTTCAAATCAATGGCAGGTATCAACAGCATTTTCTTCTCCTCTACTCAATTTCAGTATATTTTACACAAATTAGCGATTTTTAGTAGATTTATGTTAAAGCCTCAAATCTGCCAATTTAAAAAATTACGCAGCAGCAGCAATCCTGCCTGATGGCTTTTTTCCGTGTGGAACTGTGTGGCAAACACATTGTCCTTACCGACAATGCAGGCAAATTCATTCGGATATTCGCTGACGCCTAAAACAATCTCTTCATTTTTCGGCGCAAAATAATAGCTGTGAACAAAATAAAAATACTCGTTCTGCCCAATGTCTTGAAATAAAGGGTGCGGACGGGTTTGGCGCACTGTATTCCAACCCATATGCGGTACTTTCAGACGGCCTCCCTGTGTATCAGTTTGATTGGGCAAAAACCGTTTTACTTGCCCTTCAAACCAACCCAAACCATCTGTATCGCCTTCTTCGCTGTGTTCAAACAATAATTGCGCACCTACGCAAATTCCAAAAAACGGCTTATTTTTCAGGCCGTCTGAAACAGCCTCACCCAAACCGCTTGCCTTCAGCGCCGACATGCAATCCGGCATGGCACCCTGCCCCGGAAAGATTACCTTATCCGCCGCCATCACTTCTTCAGGCCGCGAAGTCAGATAAACCTCGGCATTTTGATTAGACAAAACCTGCGCCGCCTGAACAGATTTCAATACTGAATGCAGGTTTCCCATTCCATAATCGACAATCGCTACTTTCATTGCTTCTCCTCAGGCCGTCTGAAAACATTTAATGATTAATATAATAATAAGAATGATTGTAGCAAAAGATGGTTTAAAACAAAATATTGGCAATATACAAGACAAATAATAAAAGGCCGTCTGAAATCCCAATCGGTTTCAGACGGCCTTTATTCATTCACACGATGCCTTATTCTTCAGATGCGGCTTCTGCTTCTTCTTGAACAGACTCTTCGCTCAGCGTGCCTTTGGTAGAAGGCGTTTGACCCATCATGCGCGGATCGTATTCGACCGCCACGCGCAATGCGCGGCCGAAGGCTTTGAAAACAGTCTCGGCTTGATGATGTGCATTACGGCCGCTCAAGTTATCGATGTGCAAAGTCATCATGCTGTGGTTCACAAGCCCATGGAAAAATTCTTCAAACAAATCAACATCAAAACGGCCGATCAGGGCGCGGGTAAAGTCGATGTTGTACACCAAGCCAGGGCGGCCGGAAAGGTCGATGACTACACGGCTCAACGCTTCATCCAACGGAACATAGGCATGACCATAACGGGTAATGCCGGCTTTATTGCCAAGTGCTTGTTTCAAGGCCTGACCCAATACGATACCGATGTCTTCAACCGTGTGATGGTCGTCAATGTGCAAATCGCCTTTGCAGGTAATATC
>NZ_JBQCTZ010000350.1:0-2083 GCF_051963715.1 Neisseria sp. P0001.S005
GAAGGTACTCATGAAAAATCCCCTAAATGTCTTGGTGGGAATTTAGGGGATTTTGGGGAATTTTGCAAAGGTCTCAGCCTTTAGATAAATACCATCTTTGTTGCCGACATACTTAAAAGCACACCTTAGTACTATCCAATATCCTCACAATAACCCTTTCCCATATCCCACTTTTCAGACGGCCTTTATCGTTACGGCTCTTGCAATTATTCATATCGCTTCAGACAAATTCTCTGTTTGCAGGTTTTAATACCAAGCAAACCAGAGAAACCCACTAAAAATTATTCATTACATGGTTTTTTTAACTAATACTCTTTTCCGACTTTAGTCAAGATTCGTTAAATCTTTGCGGTAAAATGTTGTCTTTATTTTTATGCATCTGAGTATTTATGTCTTCTAATCAACCCCGTCAAACCTGGTCCAACCGTTTAACTTACATCCTTACCGTTGCCGGCGCGACTGTCGGCTTTGGCGCAACTTGGCGTTTCCCGTATTTAGTCGGTGAAAACGGCGGTGGCGCGTATGTGTTTCTGTTCTGTATCGCCATGCTGGTCATCGGTATTCCGATGATTTTGGTCGAAAACGTCATCGGCCGCCGTAAAGGCGTGAACGCGCTGGATGCGTTTGGCGGCACAATGAATGGCAAACCCGTTGCCAAAGTTTGGAAGTTGGTCGGTTGGATGGGCTTGCTCGGCGCATTCGGCATCATGGCCTATTACATGGTACTCGGCGGCTGGGTTATCAGCTACATCGTCAATATCATCGGCGGTAATTTGGACATTTCCAGCCCTGTTTCCGGCGAAGTTACCAAAAGTTTCTTTACCGAACACATCGAAAACAGCCCTTGGGAAATTGCGTTTTACACTTTCTTGTTTGTGATCGTAAACCAATGGATTTTGGTCAAAGGCGTCATCGGCGGCATTGAAAAAGCGGCAAAATACCTGATGCCGCTGCTGTTTTTGTTCCTGATTGCCATGGTCGTGCGCAACGTTACCCTGCCAGGCGCGATGGAAGGGATTACTTTCTATCTGAAGCCTGACTTCAGCAAAATTACCACCGAACTTTTCGTCTTCGTTTTGGGTCAAGTATTCTTCGCCTTGAGCTTGGGTTTCGGCGTGATGATTACTTTGTCCAGTTATTTGGATAAAAACGAAAATTTGGTGCAAACCGCAGTCATTACTGCCATTACCAATACCATCATCGCCGTGTTGGCGGGCTTTATGATTTTCCCGTCGCTCTTCAGCTTCGGCGTTGCCCCTAATTCCGGCCCGACTTTGGTATTCCAAAGCCTGCCGATCGTGTTCTCGAATATGTGGGCGGGACCCGTGTTCGCCGTGATTTTCTTCTCGCTGCTCCTGATTGCCGCGCTGACGACTTCGCTGACGATTTATGAAGTGTTGATTACGACGATTCAGGAGAAAACCAAAATCCGCCGCGCAGCCGCGATTACCATCGTACTGGCAGGTATTTTTATCTTCGGCAATATTCCTTCCATCTTGAGCTACGGCCCATGGAAAGAAATTTCCGTGTTTGGCAAAAACATTTTTGATGCCTTTGACTATATTAGCGGCAACATCCTGTTTATGCTGACCGCGCTTGGCTCTGCCTTGTTTGTCGGTTTCGTGATGAAAGATGAAGCAAAGGACGAATTGCTCTACAAAGGCAACCATGCCACCGTCAATATCTGGTTTGCTTATGTGAAATACCTCGTGCCATTGGTGATTCTGCTGATTTTCATCAGTAACCTGTTCTGATAAGCAAACACATAAAAAGGCCGTCTGAAAAATTCAGACGGCCTTTGTTTGACTATACTTTATTCAGCCCAGTTTTTCTTCTTACTGGTTTTACCGATACCGGGGTTGAAGCTGTTGGTTGGGTCTAGTTTTTTATAGAACTGTTTCAGTGCAGGCTTGGCTTCATACAGATGACCGACATTGTGTTCGGCAGGATATTGCGCGCCGCGTTGGTCAAGCAAGTGGAGCATTTCATGTTCCAAGGCCATGCAATCGTTGCCTTTTTTAATGATGTAGTCCTGATGGAACACATGACACATAAAATGTCCGTAATACAATTTATGGATGAT
>NZ_JBQCTZ010000351.1:0-2081 GCF_051963715.1 Neisseria sp. P0001.S005
CGCGAACGGATGTGGTTCAGCGTCAGGCGGCTGTAAAAATCGGGATGGTTTTCGGGCGTGAGCAGGAGTTTGAAGCGTACGTTGGTGTTTTCCACACGGCGCGGGTTGCCGGTCGGCTCATAGGACACGAACGGCTCGTAACTTTCGCGTTGCTGCCGCTCCGCGCTCAGGCGGAAGGCAAGGTTGTTTTTCACAATCGGGCCGGACACTACGCCGGCGATGTTGCGCGTTTTCTGGTTGCCCAAACCCAAGCGTAGCGCGCCTTCCCATTCGTTGGTCGGATCTTTGGAACGCATCACCACCGCGCCCGCCACCGCGTTCTGCCCGCGCACATGGCTTTGCGGCCCGCGCAAGATTTCCACCTGCTGCATGTCCCACAGCGACTGCGTGCCAAAGGCGTATTCGTTGTAAGTGGCGGAGCGGCCGTCTATGGACAGGTTCAGGCGCGGCCGAGTGCCCGCGAAAAACGCCACCGCGCCGACGGCGGGGCCGGAACCATCCACGCCGCGCACGGTCGGCAAATCGTTGCCGCTGCCCAAGTCCACCGTGTTCACGGTCTGTTTGAGCAGGTCGGTTGCGGAAAGATTGTGGCCGCTGCGGTCGATGTTCGGCGTGGTGAAAACGCGGTTGGACGTGGCGGTTTCAAAGCCGCTGCGGTTGGTGCGTTCGCCGGTTACGACGACTTCTTCCAACTGCACTTGTTCCGCATCTTGCGCCGTATCAGTGGCATAAATCCATTCGGAGGCGAAAGCGGCGGCAAGCAGCAGCGGCAGGCGGCGGAGGGTGGGTTTCTGCATTTCCTTATCCTTTCAGACGGCATACACCGGGGCGGATTGAACATCAGGCAATCCAACCGATCCGGCAGTATGCAAATATTTGTTGTTTACACATTTACATAAAACAAACTATTAATGTAAAGTATAAAAAACAAAAAACAGGAATGCAAGTGTTTATCATTTACTTTACTTGTTCCTTTTTATAGTGAACCATCTAAAAAACAATTCCCTCTCCCATTTGGTGGGAGAAGGTTGGTGAGGGCGATTCTGCGGCCTTTATGAATTTGGCCTGCTAAGCATCCGACAGCCCCCTGTCCGCAGGGCGGAGCGGCGGGATAAGGAAAGAGGTAGTCTGAAACGCCGCCGTATTGCCATTGCCGTCGTGGGGAAATATGATGAGTATCCGACTTGCGGATAACTTTAATGAAAACCCTTTATGAACAAAATCAAAACCTTCCTACCGTCATGACCGCCAGCAAACAACAAACCATCGCCGACACCGCCCGCCGCCTGTTCCGCGAACACGGCTTTTCCGCCGTATCCGTAGGCGGAATCTGCGCCGAGGCCGCCGTCAGCCGCGTTACCTTTTACAAATATTACAGCGGCAAAAACGCGCTCTTGCAGGAAATCGTTACCGAACAGAAAAACCGCGTCCGTGCCGAATTTGAGGCGCTGCTTGCACGGCAATGCAACCTGCGCGAAGCCGCCGAAGCCGTGTTTGTCCTACAAAAACAATCGTTTGAAGAACTCTATTCCGCCGCCTTCCTGCGCGACATCGAAGAAAACACCGATTTGGAGCTGGAGCGGTTTTTCCATGAGTTGAACGAAGAAAAATACGCCTTTATGCGCGGTTTCTTCCATACCCTGCAACAACGCCGCCTGATTCAGCCCGATTTGCCGGTGGAACTCATCGACCTGTTCATCCGACAGGCAGATATATTGATGCGCCACCCGCAATTGGCCGCGCTTTATGCCGCTGCGCCGCAAAAGCTGCCGCAGGATATATTGGGATTGCTGCTGCACGGTTTGGCGGGGGAAGAAGGAAGGAACGAGTGAGGAGATTGATTTTTTGGGGAAGATGAAAGGGATTTGCTGAATTTCTCATAAAACGTCGTCTGAAAACGAATTGTCGATTTTCAGACGACGTTTTAATCCTGTCTGAACTGCTGGAACTGATTAACCGCCAACTGACCGAAAAAAACCTAAAAGTAGAGAAAGCATCCGCCGTCGTCATTGACGCCACCATTATTCAGACCGCCGGCAGCAAACAGCGTCAGGCCATAGAAGTCGATGAAGAAGGACAAG
>NZ_JBQCTZ010000352.1:0-2074 GCF_051963715.1 Neisseria sp. P0001.S005
TTCATGGTTCGAAACATTCTTTAATAATGGATTGAAGATATTTTCAGACGGCCTTATTTCTGTCCGCCAAAGTGAATACGCGGATCGACCCATGAATAAGAAATATCCGACACCAATTTAGCCAACAACCCCATCAGCGTGAACACATACAGCGTACCCATTACGACAGGATAATCACGTTTCATCACTGCCTCGTAAGACAACAAACCCAAACCATCCAGCGAGAACAACGTTTCAATCAACAGGCTGCCGGTAAAGAATGCGCCAATAAATGCGGCCGGAAAACCGGTAATCAGAGGAATCATGGCGTTGCGGAAAATATGTTTCCACAAAATCTGTTTCTCAGGCAAGCCCTTAGCTCGTGCGGTATAAACATATTGACGGCGGATTTCTTCGAGGAACACGTTTTTCGTCAATACAGTCATCACTGCCAAGTTGCCTGCCACCGAAGCGGTAATCGGCAAGGCCATGTGCCACAAATAATCTTTGACTTTACCTGCCCAAGAGAGCGTATCAAAATCATCGCCGACCAAGCCGCCCTGAGGAAACCAGGCAAAAAAGCTGCCGCCGCCAAACAACACCAGCAACACCAAACCCAAGACAAACGGCGGTACGGTATAGCCGACCAAAATGATCATACCCGTAATCGTATCGAAACGGCTGCCATCCCTGACCGCCTTGGCAATACCCAACGGAATACATATCAAATAAGTTAGGAAGAATGTCCACAAACCTAAACTCATCGATACCGGCATTTTCTCTTTTACCAGCTCAAATACGGTTTGGTGGTGGAAAAAGCTCTCGCCCAAATCGAAACGGGCAAATTTCCATACCATATCCACAAAACGCGTCACAGGCGGCTTGTCGAAACCGTACAAAGCATTCAGCGCGGCCAAATCTTCCGCACTGATACGGTTGCCGTTTTTGGCCAGAGTTCCGGGAATACTGCGCCCCGCCGTTTCACCACCAACCGCGCCCTGCGTCAGCTGCTGAACCATCTGCTCCACCGGGCCGCCGGGAACAAACTGAATCACGGCGAAGGTAATCGCCAAAATCCCCAACAACGTGGGAATCAAAAGGAGCAAACGTTGAAAGATATAACGCCACATGGTTAAGTGTTCCTCTATTTTTTTGATTTGAAGGCCGTCTGAAACCGCTGACTTCAGACGGCATATAGTAACGGATTAATAAGCGTTTGGCCGATGATTTACTTCTCCAAGGCCTCCTGCAGTTTCTTCTCAATCAAATCCGCGTCAAACGATTTGGCAATCAGCTCAAAGCGCGAGTCACGGCGCCATGAAACTTGGTTTGCGCCCCATTGTCCGTCCACCCAGTTCAGCCATACCCATGTACCGAGCACTTGAAACACGCCTTTGGCACGCACGAGGCCGTCTGTAAATTTAGGCAGGTCGTTAAAGAAATCAGTCAGCTTTTCTCCGTCGAAATCACGCCCGGCAGGGAAAGTGAAACCTTGAGACTGGAAGCCCATGGTGTTATCCGGCAGAGCTTTGAGGCGGTAGCGCGATTTTTCGACCACGGGAATATCAAGCCACTGGATGTCGAGTTGCGCATTTTGGACTTCAACCACTTTGGCTTTGGGCGGGAACAGTTTAGCCGCTTTGTCATGAAATTCGGCCAGTTGCTCCGGCGTGCACAAGTCAGTTTTGCTGGCAACCAATACGTCGCAAATGCCGATTTGGTCTTTATACAATGCTTGTTGCGCGTAATCGGGATTAATAAACTGGCGCGGATCGACGACGGTAAAGACGGCGCCGATTTCCAGCATGCTGTCGAGCGGTTTGGCTTTCAATTCGTCGATAACGCTGGCAGCGTGCGCCAGGCCGCTGGCTTCAATCATCAAGCGGTCGGGTTGGGCATCGCGCAGCATCTTTTGTACGGTCGTACCCATTTGCGCGCCGGCAGTACAGCACAAACAGCCGCCGGCGATTTCAGCCACGGGAATGCCGTTGTCGCTCAAGACGGCGCCGTCAATGCCAATTTCGCCAAATTCGTTGACGATGATGACCCATTTTTCATTCGGGTCTTTTTGCGCCATCAGGCTTTTGAGTGCAGT
>NZ_JBQCTZ010000353.1:0-2064 GCF_051963715.1 Neisseria sp. P0001.S005
TCGCCCATGCCGAGGATACGGCTGGCAAGACGGTCGGGGTGGAAAGGTTCGAGGCCGTTGATTTTCTCGCCGACACCAATAAATTTAATTGGTTTGCCGGTCACATGGCGTACGGACAATGCCGCACCGCCGCGCGAGTCGCCGTCCATCTTGGTCAATACGACACCGGTCAGCGGTAGGGCTTCATTAAATGCCTGAGCGGTATTTACCGCATCCTGACCCAGCATGGCATCAATAACGAACAAAGTTTCAACCGGGTTGACCGCCGCATGAAGCGCTTTGATTTCGTTCATCATCTCTTCATCGATTGCCAAACGGCCGGCGGTATCGACCATCAAGACATCGTAAAAATGTTTTTTGGCGTAATCGACGGCGGCAGTTGCAATTTCAACCGGTTTTTGGTTGGTATCGGATGGAAAAAAGTCCACGCCGACCTGTTCGGCCAACAGACGCAGCTGTTCAATCGCGGCAGGGCGGTAAACGTCGGCAGATACCACCAAGACTTTTTTCTTCTGATCGTTTTTCAGCAGGCGGGCGAGTTTGCCGACAGTTGTTGTCTTACCGGCACCCTGCAAACCGGCCATCAAAACGATGGCAGGCGGTGAAACCGATAAATCCAGCGTTTTGTTTTCCTTGCCCATTAATTCGATTAAGGCTTGGTTGACCACGCCGATAAAGGCTTGGTCAGGCGTCAGGCTGCCGACGACTTCTTGGCCAAGGGCCTGTTCTTTGACTGTATTGACGAATTCTTTAACGACGGGCAATGCAACGTCGGCTTCCAGCAGGGCAAGACGAACCTCGCGCAAGGCTTCTTTGATATTGTCTTCGGTCAGCGTTGATTGGCCGCGAATATTTTTAAGTACCTTGCTGAAGCGGTTGGTCAGGTTGTCTAACATACTTATCCTTGATAATGATAATAGCTGCCCAATACAGGGCATTCTTTGTTAAAATAAAATTCGGATTATTTTACACGATAGTCCGAAGTTATGCTTCAAGAACACAAACAAGCACAGCAAGGCCGTCTGAAACCCTGCCGGGTGTCCGTCAAGTGTTTACATGTCTATTGAGAAAGATATTTATGCCGATTGTCTTAATCTGCCTTATGCTGGTGTATGCCGGATTAGGCGCATTTTCCTGGTTGCAACATAAAAAGCACAATAATAAGTCTTACCCGCTGAAAACCGAGCTGCTGATTTTGAGTGGCGCATTATTGGTACATGGCGCAGCATTGATGTTCCCGGTATTGCAGGATAGGGTATTGATTACCGGTTTTGGCTATTCGCTCAGTCTGATAGTTTGGCTGATGCTGATGATGTACTGCCTGGGCAGCTTCTTTTATTGTCTGCGCGGGGTACAGCTCTTATTGTATCCTTGTGCCGCATTGACTTTATTGTTGGGTTTCCTTTTCCCGGGGGATTTTTCAGGCCGTCAAATCGTAGATTTATTGCCGCTGTCGCACATCGCATCATCATTGCTCGCATACGGATTATTTGGCATCGTTACCTTATTTGCTATCCTGATCCTTTTGCTCGACCGCAATCTGCACAAACGCCGTTTTTCCGCATTGGTCAGCTTCTTACCGCCATTATTGAGTCTGGAAAAACTTATGTTCCAAGGTATGTGGGCAGGCTTCGTTTTATTGACCTATTCCGTAATCAGCGGTACGTTTTTTGCAGAAACTGTTTTCGGCAAGCCGATGACCTTCACGCATAAAACCATCTTCAGTATTATGTCGTGGCTGATTTATGGTGCATTATTGCTGAAACACAGTATGACCGCATGGCGCGGCAAGAAAGCCGCCGTTTGGACTATTGTCGGATTTGTCAGTCTGATTTTTGCCTATGTAGGCAGTAAATTTGTCCTAGAAATTGTCCTTCAACGTATTGGATAAATAGAAATCATGTAAACAGGCCGTCTGAAAGAGCAATTCAGACGGCCTTTGTTTTGTATTTTTTTTGTATGTTTGGATAGTGTAGAAAGGTTGTTGGAGTTTTTTATAAAATAAAAACCCTTTTAAAACATGTCTGTGATTAATTTTCTGAAAATAATTTTGCGAAAGGTGTT
>NZ_JBQCTZ010000354.1:0-2061 GCF_051963715.1 Neisseria sp. P0001.S005
GGAAGGCCGTATTCTTTGACGTACTGATGGACGCTCTCAATAGGGTCGATGGGCTGGGCAATGCCGAGGACTTGGAAGTTTTTGCCTTGATAGTCTTGGGCGGTTTTGATGATTTTAGGCATTTCGCTCACGCAGCCGGGGCAGGAGGGAAACCAGAAGTTAATGAGGGTAACTTTGTCTTTCAAATCGGCATTGGTAATGGTTTTGCCTTGCAGGTCGGGCAGGGCGAACTCAGGGGCGGCTTTGTTGCTGGGAATAAGGACGAAGGCAAGAAGCGCGCCAATTGTGGCAATGACAAGGAGTGTGAGTATTTTTTTCATGATTCGAGGTTTTGAATGGCGTGTGCTAAGGTTTGGGGAACGCTGATGCTGCGGCCGCTTTCGCTGCTGACGGGCATAAGGGTCACTTCGGCTTCGATGGCGGCTTTGCCGTTGGGCAGGGTCGCGGTTTGGCTGAGGATGATGTGGCGTGTGCCGATGTCTTTCAGACGGCCTGTAAAGGTTAAAACATCGCCTTCGAGCGACGGACGGCGATAGCGGATATCGACGCGTGCAACAACGAGCATGATGCCTTCGAGTTCGGACAGAAGGTCATGCTCTTGAAAAAACGTCCAGCGCGCTTCTTCGAGAAATTCGAGATAGCGCGCATTGTTGACGTGGCCGTAGCCGTCGAGATGGTAGTTGCGGACGGTCAGTTTCATCAGTTGAGATTGATGGGTTGGAACTCTTCGCGTGCGATTGGTTCGTGTTCGAGGTCGGTAATCACGGTGGAAAGTTGGATGTCGAACCATTCGTTGAAAATGTCGGCGTCCAAATCAGGCCATTCGCTTTCGTCTTCGCACCAGTCGGCCAATTCGGCAGCAAAAATATCTTCGAAACGCGCTTCGATCTCGTCCCATACTTCGTCGGCAGTTTCGCACGGGCGAACGAGGTAGGAGTTGGCATCGGCTTGGATATCTTCAAGTGTCAGGCCGTCAAGGTGATTGCCGGGCAGGGATTTCAGCCAGTTCCAAAAAGGATCGAGGGGGATAAGCAGGAAGACGCTGCGGTTGACTTCGTACATGGTGTTTTCCTTGGTTTCTGTATAGTTGAATGATATAGCAAAGGTGGTGGACTGGCTATCCTTTGGAGGATAAAGGCCGTCTGAATTTCAGACGGCCTTTATTTTTGGGAATAATCAGGGGTTTTCTGATGGTGTTTGATACAGGGTTTGGGGATTGGCTGTATCGGGGATTTCTTCCGGAGTGGATTGGGGGGCTGCTACCGGTTCGGAAGTGGTGTTGCTGTCCACCAAGTCATCGATGTCGATATTGTCGTCTTCGCTTTGAGGGAGCGTGCCGCCGGTTTGTTGGGTGCGGACTTTCATGTAAAGGTCGCGTGTGTAGCTGTATTTGTCGATGGCTGCACCTTCGAGGCTGTCGGTCAGGTCGAGGAGCTCTTTGCGGGTGTTGATGGCTTGCATGCCGGTTGTACCCCAGCGTCCTGCGCTGGTGTGGAAGACGGCATTTTTAACCGGATAGACGGTGGTAATGGCGTTGCCGACGGTATCGCGTACGGTAGACGGGCCGAGCAGGGGGACGACGAAGTAGTTGCTGTTTTTCCAGCCCCATGAGGCGAAGGTGTCGCCGAGGGTGTTTTTATTGCTGGGTACGCCGCCTGCACCGGCTACGTCGATTAAACCGCCAAGGCCGAAGGTGGTGTTGATGCCGACGCGGACGAGGTCTTCGCTAGCGCGTTTGATGTCAAGGCGCAGCACGTTGCTGCCGAAGCTGACAACATCGCGCAGGTTGTTGAAGAAGTTGCTCACGCCGGTACGCACCGGTTTGGGCGTTACTTTGCGATAGCCGCGTGCTACAGGGGAAAGGACGTATTTGTCTGCTTTGTCGTTGAACTTGGAAACGGTGCGATTGTAGCCTTCGTAAGGGTCGGCCGGATTGCGTTCGGCAAGTGCGGGAGCGGAGGCAAGGCTGATGATGAGGCAGAGGGAAGCGGTGGTTTTTTTCATGATTGCAACCAGTCTTTGATTTCGTAAAGTTCGGCCAGTGCGCGGACGGAATCGGGA
>NZ_JBQCTZ010000355.1:0-2061 GCF_051963715.1 Neisseria sp. P0001.S005
GGAAGGCCGTATTCTTTGACGTACTGATGGACGCTCTCAATAGGGTCGATGGGCTGGGCAATGCCGAGGACTTGGAAATTTTTGCCTTGATAATCTTGGGCGGTTTTGATGATTTTAGGCATCTCGCTCACGCAGCCGGGGCAGGAGGGAAACCAGAAGTTAATGAGGGTAACTTTGTCTTTTAAATCGGCGTTGGTAATGGTTTTGCCTTGCAGGTCGGGCAGGGCGAAATCAGGGGCGGCTTTGTTGCTGGGGATAAGGACGAAGGTAAGAAGCGCGCCAATTGTGGCAACGATGAGGAGTGTGAGTATTTTTTTCATGATTCGAGGTTTTGAATGACGTGTGCTAAGGTTTTGGGAACGCTGATGCTACGGCCGCTTTCGCTGCTGACGGGCATAAGGGTCACTTCGGCTTCGATGGCAGCTTTGCCGTTGGGCAGGGTCGCGGTTTGGCTGAGGATGATGTGGCGTGTGCCGATGTCTTTCAGACGGCCTGTGAAGGTTAAAACATCGCCTTCAAGCGACGGGCGGCGATAGCGGATGTCAACGCGTGCAACAACGAGCATGATGCCTTTGAGTTCGGACAGAAGGTCATGCTCTTGAAAAAACGTCCAGCGCGCTTCTTCGAGAAATTCGAGATAGCGTGCATTGTTGACGTGGCCGTAGCCGTCAAGGTGGTAGTTGCGGACGGTCAGTTTCATCAGTTGAGATTGATGGGTTGGAACTCTTCGCGTGCGATTGGTTCGTGTTCGAGGTCGGTAATCACGGTGGAGAGTTGGATATCGAACCATTCGTTGAAAATGTCGGCATCCAAATCCGGCCATTCGCTTTCGTCTTCGCACCAGTCGGCCAATTCGGCAGCAAAAATATCTTCAAAACGCGCTTCGATTTCGTCCCATACTTCGTCGGCAGTTTCGCATGGGCGAACGAGGTAGGAATTGGCATCGGCTTGAATGTCTTCCAGTGTCAGGCCGTCTAGGTGATTGCCGGGCAGGGATTTCAGCCAGTTCCAAAATGGATCGAGGGGGATAAGCAGGAAGACGCTGCGGTTGACTTCGTACATGGTGTTTTCCTTGGTTTCTGTATAGTTGAATGATATAGCAAAGGTGGTGGACTGGCTATCTTTTGGGGGATAAAGGCCGTCTGAATTTCAGACGGCCTTTATTTTTGGGAACAATCAGAGGTTTTCTGATGGTGTTTGATACAGGGTTTGGGGATTGGCTGTATCGGGAATTTCTGCCGGAGCGGTTTGAGGGGCTGTTACCGGTTCGGAAGTGGCATTGCTGTCCACTAAGTCATCAATGTCGATGTTGTCGTCTTCGCTTTGAGGGAGCGTGCCGCCGGTTTGTTGGGTGCGGACTTTCATGTAAAGGTCGCGTGTGTAGCTGTATTTGTCGATGGCTGCACCTTCGAGGCTGTCGGTCAGGTCGAGCAGTTCTTCACGGGTGTTGATGGCTTGCAGGCCGATTGTGCCCCAGCGTCCTGCTCTGGTGTGGAAGACGGCATTTTTAACCGGATAGACGGTGGTGACGGCGTTGCCGACGGTATCGCGTACGGTAGACGGGCCGAGTAGGGGGACAACGAAGTAGTTGCTGTTTTTCCAGCCCCATGAGGCGAAGGTATCGCCGAGGGTGTTTTTATTGCTGGGCACACCGCCTGCACCGGCTACGTCGATTAAACCGCCAAGGCCGAAGGTGGTGTTGATGCCGACGCGGACGAGGTCTTCGCTGGCGCGTTTGACGTCAAGGCGCAGTACATTGCTGCCGAAGCTGACGACATCGCGCAGGTTGTTGAAGAAGTTGATCACGCCGGTACGCACCGGTTTGGGCGTTATTTTGCGATAACCGCGTGCGACAGGGGAAAGGACGTATTTGTCTGCTTTGTCGTTGAACTTGGAAACGGTACGGTTGTAGCCTTCGTAAGGGTCGGCTGGATTGCGTTCGGCAAGTGCGGGAGCGGAGGCTATGCTGATGAGGAGGCAGAGTGAAGCGGTGGTTTTTTTCATGATTGCAACCAGTCTTTGATTTCGTAAAGTTCGGCCAGTGCGCGGACGGAATCGGGA
>NZ_JBQCTZ010000356.1:0-1994 GCF_051963715.1 Neisseria sp. P0001.S005
TTCAGGGCTTCGAAACCGCCGGGATAGGTTTTGGAAACTTGTTCGAAACGGATCATGGGTTTTCCTGAAAATAGGGAGTCAGACGGCCGGCGTCATCGATAGGGCAACATGCCGTCTGAAAAAATGGGGATATTCACAGATTATAAATATTTCGGCTGCTTTTTGATAGTGAAACCTCGGTTCTGCCTGTGGAGACACTGCCGGTTTGCAACACAAAGCAATATGGTTTGAAAAAGGGCCGTCTGAACGATTGGGTTTCAGACGGCCTCGGTATCAGCGTAGGTTAAGCACCTTATCCGCTGTTTTATTTACATTTGGTTTTGGCCAAATTCACGGCGGCGGTCAGGCTTTTTTCGTTGACTTCGCCGGTGATGGTTTGTTTGTAGCCGCATTTCGGCGCTTCGACGACAGTGAAGGGCAATACGCCGACGTTGTTGCCGTGGGCTTTCATGAAGTTGCGGCTGTTGGCGCCGGTGTAACGCCAAATCGGATAGCTGACCGGCGTTTGTTTCAGGAACTTGCCGATGTTGTCGGTCGTATCCAGCGCGATGCCGACCATATCGACGCTGCCTTTTTTCTGAGCTTTGTACCATGCCGACATGGCGGGCATTTCTTTACGGCAGGGGCCGCACCAGGTTGCCCAAAGGTTGACCACGCGCACGGGGGCTTTGAGCGATTCCAGGCTTTGCGGTTTGTTGTCCTGCCAACCTGCTGTTTCATCGGCGGCAAAGGCCGGCGCAGAGGTAAAAACGGTGGCGGACAAGAGAAGGGCGGTTAAGGCTTTCATGGTTGTATCCTTGAGGTTGCCAATCGAAATTGTGTTTATTGTAAAACGGTTTGGTGGGTATGCCTACCGATTCATATCAAGATATCAGGTAAAAAGTTTGAGTAAAAATCAGTTGCAGACGATAATAACCGCCATCATTGAATGATTTTGCAATAATACGGAGACTTTCATGCCGTCTGAATTCACACTTTATCACAACCCGCGTTGCAGCAAATCGCGTGCCGCGCTGGCTTTGCTCGAAGAAAAAGGCGTTGCCGCCGATGTAGTCAAATATCTGGATACCGCGCCTGATTTGGCGACTTTGCAGGATATGTTTGCCAAACTCGGCATCGAATCGGTGCGCGGCATGATGCGCACGAAAGACGATTTGTACAAAGAATTGGGTTTGGACAATCCCGATTTGGACAATGCCGCCCTGCTTCAGGCAATCGTCGAACACCCTGCCCTGCTCGAGCGTCCCGTTTTGGTAACGCCTACGCGCGCAGCCATCGGCCGTCCGTTGGAAAACATTGCCGCCCTACTCGGCTGACGGGGTTGGATAAGGCTGTCTGAAGATGATTTCCCTGCTTAAAAGCCGCAATGGCCTGCGATATTACCTGTTTCGCGGCCTTGCTTTGAGCGTTTTGCTGGTGTGCGGTATTTTTTTGACCGGCACATGGCAGATTTACCGGACAGGTTTGCAAACCTTGCCGAAGGACGCTCATGCCGATGCGGCGGTGGTGTTGGGTGCGGCGGCGTGGGACAAACGCCCGTCGCCGGTATTCCGTGAGCGCATCAACCACGCTATCACGCTCTACCAAAGCCATCGGGTCGGCAAAATCATTTTCACCGGCGGTACACCCAAAAAAGGATTTATGACCGAAGCCGAAGTGGGGCGCCGATACGCGCTCAAGCAGGGCATACCGGCGCACAATATCCTATTTGAAAACACGTCGCGCAACACTTACGAAAACCTGCGCAATATCATCCCCATCATGCACGCCAACGGAGTCGGCAGCATTATCATTGTCAGCGACCCGTATCATTTGGCGCGTGCCGAAGAAATGGCTGCTGATTTGGGCTTGTCAGACGCGCAGTTCTCCGCCACTCCGACCACGCGCTTTGACGAGCGCAGCAAGAAAGCCAAGTTTCTGATGCAGGAGAGCTATTCTTTGTTTCTCTACCGTATCGGCAAATGGAGCGATGCGGTTTGGAATTGGATAGGTGG
>NZ_JBQCTZ010000357.1:0-1964 GCF_051963715.1 Neisseria sp. P0001.S005
CTTGTGCGGTTTGCTGGAAGAAGGTGCTCATGAGAAATCTCCTAAATGTCTTGGTGGGAATTTAGGGGATTTTGGGGGGATTTTGCAAAGGTCTCAATATGCCAGTTAAGGTTCTTGGTCGTGCCTATTATGATATTCCCGGCATTACTGACCAAAATACCTTGGCAGAATTTTGGAATCATCCGACACCGCCTGACAAAGAGCTGTTTCATGCCTACCGTATGTACCACCTCAACGTAACCCAAATTAACGGCAACTTCTACAGTCAGGTCTTTTTCCTCAACAAAAACTCTTCCGACTCTTCCACACCAGCAATCTGACTTAGCGAAGGAAAGTTCAGGCCGTCTGAAAACATTTCAGACGGCCTGAAGCAATCAATACCTTAGCTACTGCCATGTAAATAAAACACAAAAACCTGCATTTATCATTAACAATAAATTACAAAAACAGTATAATGACCGAGCTGTCATGAGCGCATACCGACTCAACCTGAGCCCTTTGCAACGCACAAAATATGGATGTACCCCCAGGCAAAACAATATAACAAGCCAAGCATCCTAAAGATAAGCCAGCAAGGCAATACACTCTACAAAACTATGCCGAGCAATATTTTTACAAAGCCCTCAACCGGTATCGCCGCCCATATGCCGCAGCATCCGTCTTCCACTTTATATCCGCCCGCAAACCATGACCGCCGCTCCTGATATCCTCTACCGGCAAGCCGCCGCCCTTTTGGAACAATCCAATACCGCCCAAGCCCTGCCCCTGCTGCAACAGGCCGCAGAGCAGGGATATACGGAAGCTGCTTTTGTATTGGGCGACCATCTGCTGCAAAACGGTCATCCGGAGCAGGCACTTCCATGGCTGGAAGCCGCCGCGGCCCAACGCCATCCCAAGGCACTCTTTATCCTACTGCAACAACGCGAACACAACGGCACTCCAACCGGACAGCTTCTTAACGAATACGCCTGGCTGGGTGAACAGGGTCACCTCGAAGCCCAATTAATCCTCATGCGTTACCACGCGCAACGCAACGATCCACAATCCCTCTACTGGGCGGAGCTTGCCACCGCCCGATATGCCGCGCCTGCGTATTACCATCTGGCACGTCATCATCAACGACAAGGCGACATTGAAACAGCCATTGAACAATACGAAAAAGCGGCCGCGCTCGGCGTAACTGTCGCCTGCTGGCAACTCGGTAAAATTTATTTCTACGGCACAGGTGTCAGCCCCAATCACGCACAAGCTGAACATTATCTCGAACAAGCCGCACAAGCCGGCCACATCGCCGCACAAACCCTGCTGGCCGACCTTCTTGCCGCCCAACGCAAACCCGAAGCCTTAAAATGGTATCGTCGTGCCGCCGATAAGGAGCAAGCGGAAGCACAGGCCAAGCTGGCCCAATACGCCCTGACCGGCGAACTCTCCGAACGCGATCCGTTCCAAGCGGCACGATATGCCAAAGCCGCTGCCGAGAAAAACCATCCCGAAGCGCTGAAAATCATGGGCGACCTCTACCGCTACGGCCTCGGTATCAAAGCCGACAACCATATCGCGCATGATTACTACCACTGTGCAGCCGCACTGGGTTCTGCCGCCGCAGCACAAAAACTCATCAGCGACGCCGCGCTGTACCATCCGCAACAATACGAACAAATCAAAACTACCGCCCTGCAACAACAACAAACCGAAACCACATACCGTTTGGCGGAAGCACAAGCCAATGCCATCGGCCGTCCCGCCGACTATAATGCCGCGCGCAAAAATTACATGGAAGCTGCCGAGTTCCACCATAAAAACGCGGCGGCAGCCTTAGGCCGCATCTACCATTACGGCCTCGGTACGGCGCAAGATCCTCGGGCGGCTGCACACTGGTACGCCATTGCTGCCGAACAAAACCACCCTTCCGCCCAATACCACCTCGCCTGTTTTTACTATCACGGGCAAGGTGTCGGCTGTCA
>NZ_JBQCTZ010000358.1:0-1959 GCF_051963715.1 Neisseria sp. P0001.S005
CCGCGCACAATCAGGTCGATTTGCACGCCTGCCGCGCTGGCTTGATACAGCGCATCAATTACGCTCGGCTCGATGAGGGAGTTCATCTTGGCGGTAATCCGCGCCGGTTTGCCTGCTTTTGCGTGTTCGGTTTCCTGCTTGATGCGGTCGATGACCATTTTGTGCAGGGTAAACGGGCTTTGATAGAGCTTGTTCAGACGGCCCGGCTTGCCCAAGCCTGTGATTTCCATAAACAAAGTGTTCACATCGGCAGTGATTTGTTCGTCGGCGGTAATGATGCCGAAGTCGGTGTAGATGCGCGATGTGCCTTGGTGGTAGTTGCCGGTACCGAGGTGTGCATAACGCTTGAGCACGCCGTCTTCGCGACGGATAACCAAAGCCATTTTGGCATGGACTTTGTAGCCGAATACGCCGTACACGACGTGTGCGCCTGCCTCTTCCAGCTGCTTCGCCCAGTTGACGTTGTTGGCTTCGTCAAAACGCGCCATCAGTTCGACCACGACGGTAACTTGTTTACCCGCCAGCGCGGCCTTCATCAATGCGCGTACAAGCTCGGAGTTGCTGCCGGTGCGGTAGATGGTCATTTTGACGGCCAACACATCCGGATCGGCTGCGGCTTCGCGTATCATTTGGACAACCGGATCGAAAGACTGATACGGGTGGTGCAGCAAGATCGGCGACTGTTTGACCAGTTTGAACACGGAGCCGTTTTTGCGCAAGGCTTTCAGACGGCCTGCATTGCGCGGTGGAAACTTCAAATCCGGCCTGTCCACCAAATCGGGGACGGCATTGAGGCGCACCAAATTAACCGGCCCTTTGACCTGATACAGCTCGGCAGAAGTCAGCTTGAACTGGGCAAGCAGGAAGTCGTGAATATGCGCCGGACAAGTGTCTGCCACTTCCAAGCGCACGCCGTCGCCGTATTCGCGGTCGTGCAACTCGTTTTGAATCGCGGCACGCAGGTTTTTCAAATCTTCTTCATCAACCGTCAAATCGCTGTCGCGCGTGAGGCGGAACTGATGGCAGTCTTTAACCTTCATGCCGGGAAAGAGTTTGCCGACATGGGCGTGCAAAATAGACGATAAGAACACAAAGCCTGCATCGCCGCCGCAAATTTCAGACGGCATGGGGACGACGCGCGGCAAAATGCGCGGAGCCTGCACAATCGCCATCCCGGACGGACGGCCGAATGCATCCGTACCTTCGAGTTCGACGGCGAAGTTGAGCGATTTGTTTAACGGGCGCGGGAACGGGTGTGACGGATCAAGGCCGATGGGCGTGAGAATGGGCAACAGCTCGTTGTCGAAATAATTTTCAATCCATTTTTTCTGCGCAGCCGTCCATTTGTGGCGGCGATAGAAATGAATGCCGGCACGGCTGAGTGCAGGCTGCAATACTTTGTTAAACAGGTCGTACTGCTCGCGGATCAGAGCCTGCGCCTCTTTCGCCACCGCTTCGATGGTTTCGGCCGCGGTTTTGCCGTTGTCGAGCGGCTGATGCGGACGCAGTTTGTTTTCGCGTTTCAACCACGCCATACGCACTTCAAAAAATTCGTCCAAATTGGAAGAAACAATGCACAAAAAACGCAAACGCTCCAACAAAGGAACTTTCGTATCCTGCGCCTGAGCCAGTACACGGCGGTTAAACGCCAACAGGCTGAGTTCTCGGCAAAGAATGCGGTTTTGCTCGGGCATGGTTCACTCCTGAAACATCGGTCATTAAGACTATAAAGTATAACGTTTTGCCGCTGTTCCGTCAGGTTTCAGACGGCCTTGGCAGAAAACCTTATCCCTATTTGAGGCAAGACAAAGGGTTATCCGTTTTTTTCTATGCCGAAACAGCGGTTTTTGCTATAATGCGCAGTTTAATGCAACCGCAATACCACTGCTAAAGGATAAGAAAATGGGCTTTTTGCAAGGCAAAAAAATTCTGATTACCGGCATGATCTCCGAGCGTTCC
>NZ_JBQCTZ010000359.1:0-1954 GCF_051963715.1 Neisseria sp. P0001.S005
TTGGGTGCCGTCGCGGTTGCGCCAGCGTTGGATGTCGGTGGCGGCTTGGACGCTTAAGGGCAGGAGTAGGGCAAGGGTGAGCAGGGTGGGTTTCATGTTGTGGCTTTCTGTTAAGGCCGTCTGAAAGGGTATGGGCTTTCAGACGGCCTGATGTTTATCGGCGTTTGGCAGTTTTTTTGCTTGGCGCGGCGGCAGGTTTTTGCGGCTCGATGATGACGGTGCTCATGCGTTCGTCGGTCAACATCCGGGCGGCAGCCTGTACTTCTTGCGCGCTGACTGCCTGCAGGCGGCGGTGGATTTCTTGTTCGTCGGTATATTGGAAACCGCGCGCTTCGAGGCGGCCCATCATGGAGGCTTGGGAAGACATGGAGTCTTTGGCGTAGATTTCGTTGACCGCTGCTTGGGTTTTGACGCGCTGCAATTCTTCTTCGGAAACGCCGTTGTCGGCAATGTCTTTGATTTCTTGGCGCAGCTGGGCAATCAGAGTATCGGTTTTCACGCCTTCGGCAGGCATGGCCATTACGCTGAACAGCGGCATTTCACGGCTGATGATGTCGTAATGCGTTCCTGCGTTCAATGCGGTTTGCTTGCCGCGCACGAGGTTTTTGTCAAAACGGCTGGACGCGTTGCCTGCCAAAATATCGGAGAGGACGTCGAGGGCAAAAGGCATTGCGTCGTCGAATTTTTGGAGTTTCGGCACACGGAAGTTGATGGCAATCAGCGGCTGGTGTGTGACCGGAGAAGTGGCTTTGACCGTAACAGGCTTGCGCAAATAGGGTTCGGTATGGAGTTTGTTGCGTGGCGGCTGGGCTTTGGCCGAAATATCGCCAAAGAGTTTGGCGGCCGTCTGAAGCGTTTGTTTAGCATCGACATCGCCGACAATGACCAATACGGCATTGTTGGGCGCGTAATATTGTTTGTACCACGCGCGCAGGTCGTCGGCTTTTAGGGTGTGCAAATCTTTCATGTAGCCGATGACGGAGGCGCGCATGGACGGTTGGGTAAAGGCGGCAAGATAGGCTTGTTCCCACATTTTGCCGTCGGCCGTGTCTTCCGTGCGCTGGCGGCGTTCTTCACGGATGACGTTCATCTCGTTGAGGAATTCTTTGTCGCTGAAGTTGAGGTTGTGCATGCGGTCTGCCTCGAGCTTCAGAATCTCGGGCAGGTTGGCGGCGGCGACGTTTTCGTAATACACCGTTTCATTGCGGCTGGTGTAGGCGTTGTTTTGTCCGCCCAGCTCGGACACGCGGCGGTTGAACTCGCCGGAGGGAACGTCTTTCGTGCCTTTAAACATCATGTGTTCCAAAGCGTGGCTCAGGCCGCTTTTGCCCGGTTTTTCATCCACGCTGCCGATTTTGTACCAAATCTGCGAAACGGCCACAGGCGCGCGGTGGTCTTCTTTGACGATGATTTTCAGACCGTTGGGCAGGGTTTCAGAAAGCGTCTGCGCCCATGAGGCGGCAGGCAGCGCGAAGGCAAGCATTAAAGCAATTCGGCGTAACATGGTTTAATCCGTAAAATGAAAATCAATCGCCAAAGTATAGCGGAAAATCTGAAAGATTGGCCGAATGTTTCAGACGGCCTGGGTCTTATCTGCTGATTCACATCAAGCGCGGCCGTTGCCAATCTTTACCGTCGTCCCTCATTCGCGGATAATCCCAAACATTCCCGTTTCCAACCATCACAAAGGAATCATCATGACATTTTTGAAACTGACCGAACAAAATGTTCAAGGCAAAACCGTTCTGATCCGCGCCGATATGAACGTGCCGTTCAAAGACGGCAACATCAGCGACGACACCCGTATCCGCGCTTCGCTCGCATCCATTAAATACTGCTTGGACAACGGCGCGTCTGTGATCGTGATGATCCACCTCGGCCGTCCGACCGAAGGCGAATTCCATCCTGAAGACGATGTAGCGCCTGTTGCCGCGCATTTGGGCAAACTGTTGGG
>NZ_JBQCTZ010000360.1:0-1943 GCF_051963715.1 Neisseria sp. P0001.S005
ATCCGCCATGCGCGGGAAGTGGGCTTTTCGCTGCCGCAGATCGGGCAGCTTTTGAGCCTGCAACACAACCCGCAGCGTACCAGCCGCGAAGTGAAAACGCTCACCGCGCGGCACATCGCCGAGCTGGAAGCCAAAATCGAATGCTTGCAGGGCATGGTGGCTGAGCTGCAACGTTGGCACGATGCCTGCACGGGAGACGACTTCCCGGATTGTGCGATTTTGGCCGGGCTGGAGGAGCGTTAGGCGGCTTGGGCAGAATAGAAACAGGCTACCTGAAAAGTTTCAGGTAGCCTTAGTCGGCCGCTAACGGTTTGGTACAGGCCTCGTCGTAATACGGCAGCCACTTGCCGCCGCTTTGCTTCAGATATGCGCGAAAACTTTTGTTTACCCGTGTGGCGGTGTAATCCAAATAATGGCAAAAAGTAAGTTATCAAGAGACAGAGGCCGTCTGAAGCGTTTCAGACGGCCTTTTCAAAATACGCTTATCGGTTACAAAGCCACATCGTAGCCGCCGTCTTCTACGGCATCAATCAGCGCATCGGTATCTGTCTTGCTTTCATCAAAAGTAATCACTGCATTTTTGTTTTCCAAGCTGACTTCTGCTTTTTCCACGCCTTCTACGCCTTCCAAAAGACGGGTTACGCTTTTCACGCAGCCGCCGCAGGTCATGCCGTCGATATTGAGGGTAACAGTTTGCATTTGTATTTCCTTTCATTCAAACAAATATGGTTGCCAAATACTTTACTCCTTACGCAAACAGCTTGCAAATTCTTCATTAAGGCCGTCTGAAAAATGCAGATAGGCGTACAATAACGACCTTTGCTTCATCAAACGGACATAATAATGACTTCAACATTCAAACAATGGGTTAGCGTATGCGCGCTGGCGGTGGGTGCGTTTATTTTCAATACTACCGAATACATTCCGATTGCGCTTTTGAGCGACATCGGTCAGAGCTTTGGCAAACCGGCAACGGAAGTGGGCATGATGATTACGGTGTATGCGTGGATTGTTGCGCTCCTATCGCTGCCGCTGATGCTGATGACGAAAAACATCGAACGGCGCAAATTATTGCTGATGCTGTTTGCACTGTTTGCGCTGTTTCACGCGCTGTCGTTCTTTTCTTGGAACTTCAACATCCTCTTGGTCAGCCGTATCGGGATTGCGCTGACACACGCGGTCTTTTGGTCGATTACGGCTTCTTTGGCGGTACGGCTTGCTCCCGCCGGCAAAACCAATCAGGCTTTGGGCTTGCTCAGTACGGGTACGGTTTTGGCGATGGTTTTGGGTATTCCGCTGGGGCGCGTGGTCGGGCAATACTTCGGCTGGCAGCTCAGCTTCCTGCTGATCGGCGTCTGCGCTGCCGGCGTAATGCTGGTGTTGGCTAAAAACCTGCCTGCTTTACCCAGCCAAAATACCGGCTCTTTAAGCAGCCTGCCGAGTTTGTTCAAACGCCGCAACCTGATGCTGCTCTATGCAATGACGGTGTTGATTATTACGGCACATTTCACGGCATACAGCTATATCGAGCCTTTTGTGTTGCAAGTTGGCGGATTTAAGGCAGAACAAGTTACCATCGTTTTGAGCCTGTACGGTTTGGCAGGATTTGCCGCATCTTATCTATTCGGCAAATGGTTTGCCAAAGCGCAACGTTTGTTTATGCTCGGCGCGGTGGCGGTCATCCTGCTTTCCGCCCTACTGCTTCTGCCGCTTGCCTCTTTCCCGTATGCAGTATATGCGCTGGTGTTTATTTGGGGCGTGGCCATCGTCATCGTCAGCTTGGGCATGGTGTCGAAAGTATTGTCGTTTGCTTCCGATGCGACAGATGTGGCCAACTCGATTTATTCAGGTTTGTACAATGTCGGTATCGGCGGCGGTGCGCTTTTGGGACATTATGTAACCGTCTGGTTCGGCCTTTCCAATATCGGCATTGCCGGAGCCTT
>NZ_JBQCTZ010000361.1:0-1936 GCF_051963715.1 Neisseria sp. P0001.S005
GAGACGGGTGTTTTTGTGCATGTTCATGTTTCAGTATTCTCCTGGAAATACTGTAAACAACGCTACTAATTTCTACAGGGTTGAAATCCTCCCGTTTCGTTTGCACCGCATTGGTTTCCGCGCTGATGATGACCGCAGGTTATGCCAATGCCGGACCTGGTATTTTTATCAATGATGGTACTGATGACGGATGTATCGTTACCAGTGATGAATCGATAAGAAGAAACGCGCTGTTCTTTCTGGTTAATAACAACTTGGAATGGGCGGCCGGGCAGGCCAGCGGCGGCAATATGCCGAGTGTAAATGCTTTTCGGGATAAATGTAGATCCGGAGATGCGGCCAGTCAAACCAACCGTGCCCTGTTCTATGGTGATGCGGGCGGTGCGGGCAGCAAACACCTTTCGCTCGGTGGCCGTTTGGATGTAAATAGCGGCATTATCGGCTTGGGTGACCGTGCCGCAGGCAATAACAGTATCCGCATTGGTAGCGGCAATACTTTGCAGGCTGCCAATAGTCAATCGAATTCCGTTGCTATCGGTAATGACGTGGAAACCAAAGCTGCCCTGGCTGTTGGCATCGGCTCGGCCGCCAAGGCCAATGGAGTGCAGTCTGTAGCTGTCGGCAACAGCGTGGAGTCTTCCGGATATTATTCCGTAGCCATCGGTACTTCCGCTCGTGCGAATGCGGCACAAACTGTGGCTTTGGGTAACAATGCCAACGCCGCAGGCGAGGATGCGCTGGCTATTGGTCGTAGTGCCAACGCGCAGGCGAAAGACTCCATCGCATTCGGTCGTAGCTCTCAGGCAGCTGCCAAGGGTGTTGCCATTGGTTCGGATGCCAGCGCTGCCGTGGCCAATTCTGTTGCCTTAGGTTCAGGTACGACTGCCGTTGCTGCTACCAACCAGTCTGGAACGAAAAATGTAAACGGACTGAACTATACATATGTCGGCGATTCCGCCAATAGTTCTGTGACCGTTGGCAACCGTCAAATCAAACAGGTAGGGGCGGGCGAAGTTTCGGCTGCTTCCACCGATGCGATTAACGGTAGCCAGCTTTACGCCACCCAAAATGTAATCGGCAATATCGGTAAAGGTGTGGCTACTAATTTGGGCGGCGGCGCGGCCTTGAAACCAGATGGTACGTTTACCGCTCCCACCTACAACCTGACTGATGCCAACGGTAATGCGGTTAGCAAAAATAATGTCGGCGACGCGCTGAACGTATTGGACAGCCGTTTGAATACTGTGGGCGGCGGTTTTCAGGTGGCCGCTGCTACTGGTACGACGCAAACTGTGAAACCGGGCAATACGCTCAAATTTATTGACGGTACAAATACCACCACTGAGGTATCGACCGACGGCGCGGGCGTAACTACCGTGAAAATCAATGCCACTGCAGTTGCGCTGACCAACAACGCCACTACCGGCCAAGTGAACGCGCCTACCGCTGCGGATGCAAACAAAGCCGCTACTGCAGGCAGCGTGGCTGCGGCCATCAATACTGCGGTTGGAAAAAGCGGTTTCAATGTGGAAGGCGGTTCTGTTGCCGGCGGCACTGCCACCGGTACGGCTACAAGCAGGGTAAATAATAACGATACTGTCAAACTGCAGGCTGGCAAAAACATTGCATTGGTACAAAACGGTAAAGAGTTTACCTTCGGTACTGTCGAGGAGATGGAGGTAACCAGTATTAAGGCCGGAACGGCCGGCGCTGACGCTAAGCTGGATCGCGACGGTTTGACCATCACTTCTACTTCTTCAGGCGACCCGGTCAAATTGACCAATAACGGTCTGAATAATGGCGGCCACACAATCGTCGGTGTCGCTGCAGGTGCGGTTAACGCGACCAGTACCGATGCCGTGAACGGCAGCCAGTTGTACAAAACTGCCAATTCCACAGCCACCCACTTGGGCGGCGGATCGGCAGTTCAGGCCGA
>NZ_JBQCTZ010000362.1:0-1932 GCF_051963715.1 Neisseria sp. P0001.S005
TCCTGCGTGTCGCCGATATACATACCGGGGCGTTTGCGTACCGCTTCCAAGCCTTCCAGCACTTGTATGCTGTCGGCGCCGTATTCTTCGTGTTTTTGGTCAGTCATGGTCTTTTCTTGCTGAATTTCAAGGAATTTTTCCGTACGCGCAATGAAATGTCAAACGGGCGCGGCGGATGTGTTCCGAAAGGTCAAAATAATAGGCAATTATACCTGATTTTGCTGGAATATTCAGCGTTTTAAGTGCAAAAAGGCCGTCTGAAAGATGAAATTTCAGACGGCCTTTGTATCGGAAAACAGGTTTAGCGTTTGACACCGCTCAATCGCGCCCAGCCTTCTTCGATTTCGGCAGGCTCGATGTCGAACCATTGGCTGTAAATGCCGCTGAGTTCTTCGACTTGTTCGTCCAAAAGACCGGACAAGACAATGCGGCCGCCTTGTTTGGTACGCGCGGCAAGCATTTCGCCGAGCATCCGCAGCGGGTTGGCCAGAATGTTGGCGACAACGACATCAAATTGGCCTTGCGGTAGGCCGTCCGGCAGGTAGAACTGCGCGTCGACGTTGTTTTGCGCGGCATTGTCTTTGCTGGCGCGGATGGCTTGTTCGTCAATATCCACGCCGATGGCGGAGCCTGCACCGAGTTTGAGGGCGGCAATGGCCAAAATGCCTGAGCCGCAGCCGTAGTCCAATACGCTTTCGCCGCCTTTGAGCTGCGTGTCCAGCCATTTGAGGCAGAGGCGGGTGGTCGGATGGCTGCCTGTGCCGAAGGCAAGGCCAGGGTCGAGTTGCAGGTTGACGGCGTTGCCGTCGGGCGCTTCGTGCCAAGATGGGGTAATCCACAGGCGGTCGGAAATTTGAATCGGGTCGAATTGCGCTTGGGTCAGGCGTACCCAGTCTTGATCTTCAAGGATTTCGCCGGTGTATTTCAAATCGTTCAAACCGCATTCCTGCGCGGCGGCTTCGATAATGGAAGCGGCATCGTCGCTTTCGCCGAAAAGGGCGATGACTTTGCTTTGTTGCCAGATTTGCTCAGTCGGCATGCCCGGTTCGCCGAAAATGGCCTGCTCGTTTTCTGTACCGGCGTAGGCATCTTCAATGGCGGCGGACAATGCGCCGTGTTCCATCAGCGCGTCGGCAAGGCGTTCGGCGACGGCATCGTTGACGTTGATGGTGATTTGTTGATAGGACATGGTGGGGCTTTCTTTTTAATAAGGCCGTCTGAAAATCGACGTTGTGCTTTCAGACGGCCTTGTAAGGTATGAAACCTGATGATGCAGGTTTATCGGTTTTTCAAACCCAATACGTCTTGCATATCGTACAGGCCTTTTTTGCCGTTTGCCCAAACTGCGGCGCGTACGGCACCGGCGGCAAAGGTCATGCGGCTGCTGGCCTTGTGGGTGATTTCCACGCGCTCGCCGTCGGTGGCGAAGAGGGCGGTGTGGTCGCCGACGATGTCACCTGCGCGGACGGTGGCAAAACCGATGGTGGACGGATCGCGCGGGCCGGTGTGGCCTTCGCGGCCGTAAACGGCGCATTCTTTGAGGTTGCGGCCGAGTGCGTCGGCAATGACTTCACCCATGCGTAACGCGGTACCGCTTGGGGCATCGACTTTGTGGCGGTGGTGGCCTTCGATGATTTCGATGTCGTAGCCTTCGTTCAACACGCGGGCGACGGTGTCGAGGATATGGAAGGTCAGGTTGACGCCGACGCTGAAGTTGGCTGCGAAGACGACGCCTGTTTTCTCGCCTGCGGCTTGGATGGCGGCTTTGCCTGCGTCGTCAAAACCGGTCGTGCCGATGATGATGTTGACGCCTTTTTCCACGCATTTTTGCAGGTGTTTCAGGGTTGGCTCGGGACGGGTAAAGTCGATGAGGACATCGCTTTGAGCCAGTACGGCATCCACGTCGTCTGAAATGGCAACGCCGGTTTTGAG
>NZ_JBQCTZ010000363.1:0-1920 GCF_051963715.1 Neisseria sp. P0001.S005
GGCGGCCCATGCGATAACGGAACCGACGATGGTGTCGATGATGCGGATGGGCATGGCGTGGTACACGTCCAAACCGGTAAGCGAGAGGCTGGTCAGGGCTTGGATGGTGATGAAGAAGGTGGAGAAGCTGTATTTGTAGCTTCGGGTCATGAAAAACAGGGTGGTGCTGGCGATAACAATCCAGAGCTTGGTTTCAACAGACGGGGTGAAGTAGGGGACGAGCGAACCGACAATCACGCCGAGAATCGTACCGGCAATGCGTTGGTACACGCGGCTTTTGGTGGCGGTGTAGTTGGGTTGGCAGACGAAAAGGGCGGTCAGCAGAATCCAGTAGCCGAGGTTGAGATGGAGGATTTCGACAATGATGCAGGCTGCGGCCACGACAATGGAGAGGCGGGTGGCATGGCGGAATACGCCGGAGTCGAAATTGAGCTGGCTGAGGACGGTCTCGCCGATATTGCGGAACTTGGTGTTTTCAAGGGCGGCGATGCGGGTATCGGCGTTGTCGTTTTCGGCAAGGGACGCATCGTTTTGCAGTTGCCGCAGTTGGTAATCGACACTGCTGAGGTTGTCGAGCAGGCGGCGGATATTGTGGAGGTTGGCATTGTCGGCATGGGTCTCGGCAAAATGGCTGAGGGATTGGCGGCAGCCTTCCATGGCGCGGCCGAGGCGTTTGCTGTATGCGTAGGGTTTGTTGTTGCGCAGGGAGGAGGCAACGTTGCGGCACGCCTGGCCTTGCATTTCGAGCAGGCGGCGGATGCGGAAGATAAGGTCGGTATTTTTGAGCTGCTCGGCCATTTCGCTGTAATCGACGTGGGCGGAGCTGATGCGTTCGTGCATGTCTTGCGCGCAGAGGTAGTAGCGCAGCATTTTGGCGGTACGCGGATGGCGGTGTTGGCCGCGCAATCGGTAGAAAAGTGCGCCGCGGCATTGGTTGAAGGCGGTAATCACGCCGGTATTGCTCATGGCCAAGTCGATTTGGCGGTTGCCCAACCATGCGGCTTCGTCGGGGTCGAAAAAGTCGGCTTTGGCATCGAAGTAGTTGCTGAGTGCATCGTAGGCATTGGCGACGGTTTCTTGGACGGGGCGGTGGGGCAGGATGATTTGGAAGATCAGGATGTTGACGCTGTATAGGACAGTACCCAGCAGAATCATGACGGGGTTGGTCAGCCAGTAGGTCTCGGGGGTGTAGGTCAGCGTGGTGTAGGTGGCGACGGCAAGCGCACCGAAAGCGAAGGTGCGGTATTTGAGGCCGACGGTGCCGAGGATGGTGAAGCCGAAAGTCATCAGGGTCATGGCCAAGATGAAGGGAACGCCTGTGCCGATGGTGCTTTGGGCAAGCAAAGAGGAGAGGGTAAACAGGGCAACGGTGATGACGATGTTTTTCAGACGGCCTGTGAGGCGGTTGTCCAAATCGACCAAACCGCCGGCAATAATGCCGAGCACGAATGGCATAACCAGTTTGGGCGTGTCGAAGTGCCAAACGAGGGTGGCGGCGATGAACACGCTGGCGAAGACGGGCAGGGAGGCAATGATCAGAGGTTTGAGCGGCGGAGTTTTCATGATGTTGTTGTTTATTATTCGTTATGAGGTGAATGATTGGATTTTAACAGGATTTTCAGTCGATTTCAGAATGCTTTAAATGAGATAAGGCCGTCTGAACGGATATGGGGAAATACTTGATTTCATTTCCACTCCCGTTCAGACGGCCTTTTTTGGCTTACGCCATTAGGTCATCAGGTTGAGGTCGCTGATGCGGTCGTAGAGGCGTTCGGTATTGTTGCCCTCGTCGTGCATTTGAATGCGCAGGTGCAAATCGTTGGCGGAAACCGCTTGGCGCAGGGCTTCGCTGAGTTCGATTTGGCCTTGTGCGTAGAGGTTGAAGAGGTTTTGGTCGAACGTCTGCATGCCGTTGCTGCC
>NZ_JBQCTZ010000364.1:0-1907 GCF_051963715.1 Neisseria sp. P0001.S005
GGAAGAAGGTGCTCATGAGAAATCTCCTAAATGTCTTGGTGGGAATTTAGGGGATTTTGGGGGGATTTTGCAAAGGTGTCATTCAGTATGTTTGCGAAGGTTTCAGCCGGTTTGGATGGAAGTGCCGTATTCTGTCGGAATGGGGCGGTAAAGCGGATTTTTATGCCATGCCAACATAAACAACGGCCGTCTGAAATTTTTCAGACGGCCTTGTGTGGAAATCGGGACGCATGGTCTGGAACGGGATTTGCGCTTAAAGCATACGTTCAAATCGTATAGATAAAAAAGTAACCGCTTCAAGGCGGTTGGTGGTGGCCAGAGGCGGAATCGAACCGCCGACACACGGATTTTCAATCCGTTGCTCTACCAACTGAGCTATCTGGCCTTCGCGTGTTTCGTTGCGAGATGTGAATTAAACCAAATTTCGTTGCCTTGTGCAAGCGTTTGTAGGCTTTATTTTTGAGGCGGTAAATTAAGATTTTGTTTTGTATTGAATTATTTTTCGTTTTAATTGGCGGTTTTTAGGTTTGCCGGTTTGATTTTCAGACGGCCTAAGATACAATCGGCTTTTTTGCTTTGGATTTATGCCATGCTGTATGTGTTTGTTCGTGATATGTGGGATGTTTTGCGTTTGCGCTATCGTTCGCCGGAGACGTATTTGTATTCGCCTTTGGTGATGGCGGCGGTGTTGCTGCTGTTGGGCGTGGTAAACGCGGCCAGCATGTCGCCTTTGTTTGGCAGTGGCGCGGCGGCAGTGTGCCTGTCGGTGATTTTGGTGATTGTGAAATGGTTGGTGTTGAGCCGCTCGATGCGCAAGGTGCTGCATTATTACGGTGCGCCCCGACTGCCTTTGTGGGGCTTTATTTTGGTGTCTGAGGCTTTGCTGCTGCCGCTGTTGCTGGTGTTGTATGTGCCGGCGTTGGCTGCGTTTGCGCTGCTGTGGCAGGCTTGGGTTTTTGTGGTGCAGGTACGCGGTTTGATGTGGATGGGAAATGCAACGGTAGGCCGTGTTTTGGTGGGCTATCTGTTGTATGGTATCGGCGTGTTGTGCGTGGGTACGGTGATTTTGATGCTGTTTATTGCCGCCGGTTGGTTGGACATGGAAACGTTGAATCAAAACCTGCAGGCGTTGATGTCTGCCCGTAAATAATCAATGAAAATTGGAAGGCCGTCTGAAATGTTCAGACGGCCTTTGTTTTATGTGTTTGTTTCGTGGTCTTGCAGGATTTTTTGATAGACAGGATCGGGGAGGTAGCGGCCTATCATGTCGCGCCAGCCTTGTGGACCGACCAAGCCTTTGACCATGGTGGAGGATACTTCGGCTATTTCGCGCGGCGGCATCAGGAATATGGTGGAAATTTCGGGGGCGATGTCGCTGTTGATGTAGCGCATCGAGCGTTCGTATTCGTAGTCGGCGGAGGAACGGATGCCGCGGACGATGAAATTGGCGTTGGCTTCGCGGGCGTAATCGACCAAAAAGCGGTTTTCAAACACGCTGATGCGGACGTTGGGGAAGGGGTGGGTAATGGCATCGAGCATGGCGCGGCGTTCTTCTATGGTGTAGGTGCTGCGCTTTTCGGGATTGGTGCCGATGGCGACGATTAGTTCGTCAAAGAGGGATTGGGCTTCCTGTATCATCCACAGGTGGCCGAGGGTGGGAGGGTCGAAGCTGCCTGCGTACACGGCACGGCGCAGAGTGGTCGTGGTCATTTTGTGTTGGGAATGGGATTTGTGTGGCGTTCAGGATAGGGGAGTTTGCCGGTGATGTCAAAAATCAAAAAGGCCGTCTGAAATTTCAGACGGCCTTTGCGGCTTTATCAGTCGTCACCACTAATAGAGATGAGGATTCTCAAGAGGCTGCTGAAAATGTTGTAGATGGAGATGAAGATGGTCAGCGCCGCGCTGAT
>NZ_JBQCTZ010000365.1:0-1868 GCF_051963715.1 Neisseria sp. P0001.S005
TCGCCCATGCCGAGGATACGGCTGGCAAGACGGTCGGGGTGGAAAGGTTCGAGGCCGTTGATTTTCTCGCCGACACCGATAAATTTAATCGGTTTGCCGGTTATATGGCGTACGGACAATGCCGCACCGCCGCGCGAGTCGCCGTCCATCTTGGTCAATACGACACCGGTCAGCGGCAGGGCTTCATTAAATGCCTGAGCTGTATTTACCGCATCCTGACCCAGCATGGCATCGATAACGAACAAAGTTTCAACCGGGTTGACTGCCGCATGAAGCGCTTTGATTTCGTTCATCATCTCTTCATCGATTGCCAAACGGCCTGCGGTATCGACCATCAATACATCGTAAAAATGTTTTTTGGCATAATCGACGGCGGCAGTTGCAATTTCAACCGGTTTTTGGTTGGTGTCGGATGGGAAAAAGTCCACGCCGACCTGTTCGGCCAACAGACGCAGCTGTTCAATCGCGGCAGGGCGGTAAACGTCGGCAGATACCACCAAAACTTTTTTCTTCTGATCGTTTTTCAGCAGGCGGGCGAGTTTGCCGACGGTTGTTGTCTTACCGGCACCCTGCAAACCGGCCATCAAAACGATGGCAGGCGGTGAAACCGACAAATCCAGCGTTTTGTTTTCCTTGCCCATCAGTTCGACTAAGGCTTGGTTGACCACGCCGATAAAGGCTTGGTCAGGCGTCAGGCTGCCGACGACTTCTTGGCCAAGGGCCTGTTCTTTGACTGTGTTGACGAATTCTTTAACGACGGGTAATGCAACGTCGGCTTCCAGCAGGGCAAGACGAACCTCGCGCAAGGCTTCTTTAATATTGTCTTCGGTCAGCGTTGATTGGCCGCGAATATTTTTAAGTACCTTGCTGAAGCGGTTGGTCAGGTTGTCTAACATACTTATCCTTGATAATGAGAATAGCTGCCCAATACAGGGCATTCTTTGTTAAAATAAAATTCGGATTATTTTACACGATAGTCCGAAGTTATGCTTCAAGAACACAAATACGCACACCAAGGCCGTCTGAAACCCTGCCGGTTGTTTGCAAGTGTTTACATGTCTATTGAGAAAGATATTTATGCCGATTGTCTTAATCTGCCTTATGCTGGTGTATGCCGGATTGGGCGCATTTTCCTGGTTGCAACATAAAAAGCACAATAATAAGTCTTACCCGCTGAAAACCGAGTTGCTGATTTTGAGCGGCGCATTATTGGTACATGGCGCAGCATTGATGTTCCCTGTATTGCAGGATAGGGTATTGATTACCGGTTTTGGTTATTCGCTCAGTCTGATAGTCTGGCTGATGCTGATGATGTATTGCTTGGGCAGCTTCTTTTATTGTCTGCGCGGAGTGCAACTCTTATTGTATCCCTGTGCCGCATTGACCTTATTGTTGGGTTTCCTTTTCCCGGGGGATTTTTCAGGTCGCCAAATTGTAGACTTATTGCCACTGTCGCACATCGCATCATCATTGCTTGCATACGGATTGTTTGGCATCGTTACCTTATTTGCCATCCTAATCCTTTTAATCAACCGTAATTTGCACAAACGCCGTTTTTCCGCATTGGTCAGCTTCTTGCCGCCATTATTGAGTTTGGAGAAACTCATGTTCCAAGGTATTTGGGCAGGTTTCATTTTATTGACCTATTCAGTTATCAGCGGGACGTTTTTTGCCGAAGCCGTTTTCGGCAAACCCATGACCTTCACGCATAAAACCATCTTCAGTATTATGTCGTGGTTGATTTATGGCGCATTATTGTTGAAACACAGTATGACCGCATGGCGCGGCAAAAAAGCCGCCGTTTGGACTATTGTCGGATTTGTCAGTCTGATTTTTGCCTATGTAGGCAGTAAATTTGTCCTAGAAAT
>NZ_JBQCTZ010000366.1:0-1854 GCF_051963715.1 Neisseria sp. P0001.S005
GAAGCAATAACAACGTCAAAGTTCAGGTTACCAGCTTTGATTTCAGCAGCCAGATCTTCAAAACCGACAATATCTGCGCCAGCTTCTTTAGCAGCATCTGCATTTGCTCCTTGAGTAAACACAGCTACGCGAGTTGTTTTACCGGTACCTTTAGGCAGAACGACTGAACCACGGATAACTTGGTCAGATTTACGAGGATCAACGCCCAAGTTAAAAGATACGTCAACAGACTCGTCAAATTTAGCAGTAGCAGATTTTTTAACTAAAGCAATTGCTTCGTCAATTGCGTACAGTTTGTTAGCTTCAACAGAAGAGCGAAGAGCTTTCAAGCGTTTAGATACTTTAGCCATTATACAACACCCTCCACGTCCAAGCCCATTGAGCGAGCAGAACCTGCGATAGTACGAACAGCCGCATCCAAGTCAGCAGCAGTCAAATCAGGCTCTTTAGTTTTAGCAATTTCTTCCAACTGAGCACGAGTCAATTTGCCCACTTTGTTGGTCAGAGGATTAGAACTACCTTTTTGCAGACCAGCAGCTTTTTTCAACAAGATAGAAGCTGGTGGAGTTTTCATCACAAATGTGAATGATTTGTCTGCAAATGCAGTAATCACGACTGGAATTGGCAAACCAGGTTCCATACCTTGGGTTGCAGCATTAAATGCTTTACAGAATTCCATAATGTTCAAACCACGTTGACCCAAGGCTGGACCAACTGGGGGAGATGGATTGGCTTTACCTGCAGGAATTTGCAGTTTAATGTAGCCGATAATTTTCTTTGCCACTTAAAGGACTCCTAAAAACGGGTATAACGCGGAACCATTCCGCTTCCCAAACAGAATTCGCGATTATATCCGCTTAAAAAAAATTTTTCAAGCGAATTAAACCACTTAAATCTTTTCAACCTGGCCGAACTCTAATTCAACCGGTGTTTCGCGACCAAAAATCTGAACTGAAACACGCAGTCTATTACGTTCGTAATTAACTTCATCAACAATACCGTTAAAATCAGCAAATGGGCCTTCGTTTACTCGAACTTGCTGACCAACTTCAAACTCAACTTTTGGTTTTGGCTTCTCAACACCTGTTTTAGCTTGTTGCAAAATAGCATCCGCATCTTTTTGAGAAATTGGGATCGGGCGATTTCCACTACCACCTACAAAACCATTTACTCGAGGAGTACTCTTAACCAAATGCCACGAATCATCAGTCATTTCCATTTCGACCAATACATAGCCTGGATAGAATTTACGCTCACTGATGGTTTTTCGACCATTCTTGATATCTACTACTTCCTCGACGGGCACAAGAATCTGACCGAAATAATCTTCCATGTTTTCACGAGCAATACGCTCTTTCAATGTTTTTTGGACATTTTTTTCAAAACCGGAATAGGCCTGCACCACATACCAACGCTTTGACATCTTTACCCTTTCCTATTTAATAAAACATCAAAAAACAACCATGAAATAATTGTATCTGCCACATAAATGAAGGCTGCTAAAATCGCAACAAAGATAATTACAAATACAGTCATTTTGACCGCTTCATCCCGACTCGGCCAAACCACTTTCTTGAACTCGGTCCAAGAGCTCTTAAAATATGCAAACAGACCTTCTTTCTTCTCAGTAGCTGGTTTATTACTGCTTACCACTACTTCCTTTTTTTGATGGCCTTCTTTGTGTCCAGACGGATGTTCTGTCATCTTTACTCACTTATCAATGCCCCACCTACCATCCATTTTAGATGGCGACATTGATCCATATAATTAATTCTAGATAATCTTAAAACTTAAGTACAAAAAAATTAACCGGCACAAGGCCGGTTAATTTTTTATTTGGCAGGCCAAGAGGGT
>NZ_JBQCTZ010000367.1:0-1851 GCF_051963715.1 Neisseria sp. P0001.S005
TTCAACCCTGAAACCCGCCGCTTTGAAGGTTATACAGATATCAGCCCGATTGTGATTGAAGATGATGTTTGGATTGGTCGGCGTGCGATTATCATGGGCGGTGTTACCATCGGCAAGGGCGCGGTAATCGGTGCAGGTTCGGTGGTCACCAAAGATGTGCCGCCTTATTGCGTGGCTGCGGGCAATCCTGCAATTGTTCGGAAAAAACTGCTGGATGAGCAAGAGCTTGCAGCCGAATAGCATGAACAAAATAGCAAAATAAAAGGCCGTCTGAAATTCAGACGGCCTTTTTTAATATTGATTAAGCGGCAATTTTTTCGCATTCTTTAATGCAAGCCAAGCAAGATTCGTAGCAGGCTTTGCATTCAGCGTGGTGGCCGGCGTGTTCTTTGCAGGCGGCAGCACATTGTTTGCAGGCTTCGATGCACACTTTTGCCAAAGACGGAGTCAGGCGTGAATTTTGGGCAGCGAGGTTTTGCAATGTGCCGCACAGTGCCAACATTTGGTTAGCGCCGGCTGCGCAGTCTTTCATGGAGGTATCGCCTTCGCTCAACAGGGCGATGCAGTGTGCCAGACAGATTTGACCGGCTTCAACGCAATGTGCGGCCGCTTTGCGCGCAGCTTCATAGGCGCGCGGTGCAGAATGCGCGTGACCAGCATGACCGGCGTGGTGTGCATGGCCTGCATGGTCGTGAGCGCGGGCAAAAGAAGCGGCGGCAGTGAGGGAAACAGCAGCGGCGCTGCCGATAAATTGACGACGGTTCATAAGATAGAGTCCTTTTTGCTTTGTGAAATAATATTACGAATAATTAAGTCTATTCGATAACAAGAGGTTAACATATTCTTTGTTTGTAAACAATAAAGGCTGCCCAAACTTTTAGGCGGCCTTTCTTTTAGATTTACGCGTTAGATTGATAGAGTTTTCTTTTCCTGAATCAGCAGCTTCAACAAAGTTGCCGCGCTGTCTAAGACCATATCAATATATCCAAACATAAAAGGTTTTACTAATAAAAAGAAAAGGCCGTCTGAAAAATATTCAGACGGCCTTTATTCAAACTAAAGCCTACATCAGATGATTTCTAAAATGAAGTACTGACGCAGTTTTTCGTACACATGGCTTTGTACGTTGATACAACCATTGGTTATGATGCGGTCGGCCACATGAGGGGAGACGATGCGTTCCATGCGTCTTTCTTGTGGCTTGAGCGTCCATACCCTATGTAACGCAAACAGAAAGTCATTTTCTTCTTTGAAGCCGATAACTTCGCCACCGTAACCCGGTTTGCTGGTCATCATCGGCGTCATATTGAATTTGCCTTTCGGCGTGGTCTTGCCAATCAGTACCGGATGGCACTGACCGTCATCGGCAAAGCAAAGCTCCGCCTTAGCTGTATTGACCACAACTTTTTTGCGTTGGATATAGTCGCTGACAGCATCGGCAGCGGCCAAAGAATTCAGGCCTGCTGCCAAGGCTATACCCAATAGGATCCGTTTCAAATTTGTCCTTATTGACGGATGCGTTCAGGAGCTTCTTTAATGATCTCGCGGATGATCACTTGAGGCTCTTGTTTAGGTTTAGGTGTAGGTGCTGGAGGAGGACATACGGCATCTTTAGGGAATACTGGATTCCAGAAAAAGCTGCGTGCAAATTTGTCTTTGTCGAAGATCACTTTGTATTGGCAAGTAGTGATGCCTTCAACGCCGGAAGTGTTTTCAGGGTCAACGCCTACGCCCGGGGTGTAGAAGTGGAACAGGTAGTCCCATTCACGCACGCCCATGCCTTCGTCGTAGTGAGGACGGCCGAGGATTTTGTAGATGTCGTCTTTGGTCAGGCCAGGACGCATTTGATCC
>NZ_JBQCTZ010000368.1:0-1845 GCF_051963715.1 Neisseria sp. P0001.S005
CATCTACAATCAAAATATCACTGCTTCGCATAAGTTTCTGCCATTTCCGGTAAAGCTATTTTGACGCACGCGCCGCCACTGTTCTGATTGCTCAGGCTGATACGGCCGCCATGCTCCTCGATAATTTTTTTCACAACGGGCAAACCAAGTCCCGTTCCTGTCGGTTTGTCGGTAACGTACGGCTCAAAAGCATTGTGCAGCATTTCTTTGCCGAAACTTTTGCCGTTGTTACAGACGGTCAGGAAAACCTGTCCGCCTTCGCGCCCTGTTTCGACGTTTACTTGCGGCGTTTCGTCCGACTCTGCCGCTTCTGCGGCATTCTTAAATAAGTTATGCAACACTTGGCGCATCGCCGTCGTATCGGCAACAATCGGCAAGGTGTCGGCGCTGAGCCGCGCATTAAACTTGCACACGCCGGCCTCATATAATACCAATACTTCCGACACCAAACCGTTTAAATTTTGTTTTTCTAAATTCAGCGACGGCGCACGCGCATAGTTGCGGAACGCTTCGACCATTTCTTTCAGCGCGGCCACCTGTTTGACGATGGTATCGGTTGAACGGCTGAGAATTTGGGCATCTTGTTCATCTAGTTTATCATGCAATTTCCATGCCAATCTCTCGGCGGAAAGCTGGATAGGCGTAAGCGGATTACGGATTTCGTGCGCCAAACGTTTCGCCACTTCGCCCCATGCGGCCTCTTTTTGCGCCCGCATCAAGACGGTAATGTCATCAATCACCATCACCACGCCGTTATCATTGTCTTCCGGCAAAATGGTGGCTTTGCCCAACAAGATTCGGGCATCATCGGGCGCGGCGTATTCGACTTGGACGGGTTTGTTGCTATCGGCGCTTTCATTAATGGCGGCAAACACATCGGCCAACAGGGTTTGCTGCGGCGATTTGCCGTGCCATTGATGCCAGTTACTGCCCCACAAAGACACCAGCGAAACGCCCAAAATCTGTTCGGCGGCCTTGTTAAAGGTTTTCAGACGGCCATTGGCATCCAAAGTAATCACGCCTGTAGTCAAACTTTCCAACACGCATTCCAAATAATGGCGTGCTGCTTCTTCGCGCAAACGGTTGCGCTCGTCTGCCTCTTTGGCAATCGCTAATTGCTCGGTCATGTGGTTGAATAACTGGGTCAAACGGCCGAACTCGTCATTGCGAAATACCGGCCGAGTCTGGCTGAAGTCACCCTGAGCCACCGCCCGCGCACCCTCTGCCAGCGACAATACCGGTGCCACAAAACGGCGAGCAAAATACAAAGCCATCACCAGCGCCAAAAAGATGGCCAATAATGTCGCGACCAACAGCGTGGACAGGAAAAAGGTTTGCAGGCCTTTTTTGGTATAACTCAGTTCGGCATATTTGGCTCGGGCCGCTTCAATCAGCGTCGCGTCTTGGGCAACATCTTTCGGAATCGGCTGCCGGAAAAACAACGCATAATCCTGATTTTTATGCGTACCGATCAGCATCCAGCCTTGAGCATACAGCACGCCGCCGATGTTTTCCAAGCTGCGCACCGAACCGGTCTGCTCCAGCTGCTCCCATCCTTCTTTGTTGAGTTCGGGTTGATTTAGTTTCAGGGGATTGATGCTTTTCTCGGCTTTATGGGTAGTCGCGTTATAAAGCGCCAGCTGGGCAAAGTCGGCAGTAAGTGCGGATTGTGCCAGCGTTTGCCCCAAATTGCCGTCCAGTGAAGCGGCGCTGATTAAGTCGATCTGCACTGGCGTGGCGTTGCTGACAGCGTTGTCCACCGCCAAGCTCAGCGCGGATTTGCTCAAGTTTAAGCTGCGCTCTAGAGCCTCATGGGTATCGTTGCCAAACCAAGAATTAATCGTA
>NZ_JBQCTZ010000369.1:0-1845 GCF_051963715.1 Neisseria sp. P0001.S005
CATCTACAATCAAAATATCACTGCTTCGCATAAGTTTCTGCCATTTCCGGTAAAGCTATTTTGACGCACGCGCCGCCGCTGTTCTGATTGCTCAGGCTGATACGGCCGCCATGCTCCTCAATAATTTTTTTCACAACGGGCAAACCCAGCCCCGTTCCTGTCGGTTTGTCGGTAACGTACGGCTCAAAAGCATTGTGCAGCATTTCTTTGCTGAAACTTTTACCGTTGTTGCAGACGGTCAGGAAAACCTGTCCGCCTTCGCGCCCTGTTTCAACGTTTACTTGCGGCGCTTCGTCCGACTCTGCCGCTTCTGCAGCATTCTTAAATAGGTTATGCAACACTTGGCGCATCGCCGTCGTATCGGCAACAATCGGCAAGGCGTCGGCGCTGAGCCGTGCATTAAACTTGCACGCGCCGGCCTCATATAATACCAATACTTCCGACACCAAACCGTTTAAATCTTGTTTTTCTAAATTCAGCGACGGCGCACGCGCATAGTTACGGAACGCTTCGACCATTTCTTTCAACGCGGCAACCTGTTTGACGATGGTATCGGTTGAACGGCTGAGGATTTGGGCGTCTTGTTCATCAAGTTTATCATGCAATTTCCATGCCAATCTCTCGGCGGAAAGCTGGATAGGCGTAAGCGGATTGCGGATTTCATGCGCCAAACGTTTCGCCACTTCGCCCCATGCGGCCTCTTTTTGCGCGCGTATCAATACGGTAATGTCATCAATCACCATCACCACGCCGTTATCGTTGTCTTCCGGCAGGATGGTGGCTTTGCCCAACAAGATTCGGGCATCATCGGGCGCGGCATATTCGACTTGAACGGGTTTGTCGCTGTCGGCGGTTTCATTAATGGCGGCAAACACATCGGCCAACAGGGTTTGCTGCGGCGATTTGCCGTGCCATTGATGCCAGTTGCTGCCCCACAAAGACACCAGCGAAACGCCCAAAATCTGTTCGGCGGCCTTGTTAAAGGTTTTCAGACGGCCGTCGGCATCCAAAGTAATCACGCCTGTGGTCAAACTTTCCAACACGCATTCCAAATAATGGCGGGCGGCTTCTTCGCGCAAACGGTTGCGCTCGTCCGCCTCTTTGGCAATCGATAATTGCTCGGTCATGTGGTTGAACAATTGGGTCAAACGACCGAACTCGTCATTGCGGAATACCGGCCGGGTCTGACTGAAATCACCCTGAGCCACCGCCCGCGCGCCCTCTGCCAGCGATAACACCGGTGCCACAAAACGGCGGGCAAAATACAAAGCCATAACCAGCGCTAAAAAGATGGCCAACAATGTCGCGACCAACAGCGTGGACAGGAAAAAGGTTTGCAGGCCTTTTTTGGTATAACTCAGCTCGGCGTATTTGGCGCGGGCCGCTTCAATTAGCGTCGCATCTTGGGCAACATCTTTCGGAATCGGCTGCCGGAAAAACAACGCATAATCCTGATTTTTATGCGTACCGATCAGCATCCAACCTTGAGCATACAGCACGCCTCCGATGTTTTCCAAGCTGCGCACCGAGCCGGTCTGCTCCAGCTGCTCCCATCCTTCTTTGTTGAGCTCGGGTTGATTTAGTTTCAGGGGATTGATGCTTTTCTCGACTTTATGGGTAGTCGCGTTGTAAAGCGCCAGCTGGGCAAAGTCGGCAGTAAGCGCGGATTTTGCCAGCGCTTTCCCTAAGTTGCCGTCCAGCGAAGCGGCGCTGATTAAGTCGATTTGCACCGGCGTGGCGTTGCTGACAGCATTGTCCACCGCCAAGTTCAGCGCGGATTTGCTCAAGTTTAAGCTGCGCTCTAGAGCCTCATGGGTATCGTTGCCAAACCAAGAATTAATCGTA
>NZ_JBQCTZ010000370.1:0-1832 GCF_051963715.1 Neisseria sp. P0001.S005
CGCGTCTTGCGCAAATACAACGGAATTGATCGCAAATCCTTCCCGCTGTTCTTGAAAGAATGCGAATTTCGGTTTAACTTCGGCACACCGTCTCAACAGCTTAAAATTCTGCGGGATTGGTGTGGAATTTAGGGCTAATCTACGTCAGCCCCAAAAGAAAACCACTGAGGCTGAATAAATTATCAAAATAAATTTAAGGCCGTCTGAAGCGATTAAATCTTTTGAGATTTGGTTTTCAGACGGCCTTCGTATTTCAATAAAAAACCGCAGGTCTTTCAACCTGCGGTTTGCTTTTATGATTTGTTTTCTTCGCTGTCGAGGAAGCTGCGGAGACGGTCGCTGCGGGTAGGATGGCGCAGCTTACGCAGGGCTTTGGCTTCGATTTGACGGATACGTTCACGGGTTACGTCAAATTGTTTGCCGACTTCTTCGAGCGTGTGGTCGGTATTCATATCGATACCGAAACGCATGCGCAACACTTTGGCTTCGCGCGGTGTCAGGCTTTCGAGGATTTCTTTGGTTACTTCGTGCAGGCTGGTGTACATCGCAGCTTCTGCCGGTGCAACGTTGTTGGCATCCTCGATGAAGTCGCCCAAGTGCGAATCGTCGTCATCGCCGATAGGGGTTTCCATGGAAATCGGCTCTTTGGCGATTTTCATGATTTTGCGGATTTTGTCTTCCGGCATTTCCATCAGCTCGGCCAGTTTGGCAGAATCAGGCTCTTCACCGGTTTCTTGCAGGTATTGGCGCGAGATACGGTTCATTTTGTTGATGGTTTCAATCATGTGAACCGGAATACGGATCGTACGCGCTTGGTCGGCGATGGAACGGGTAATCGCTTGACGGATCCACCATGTGGCATAAGTAGAGAACTTGTAGCCGCGGCGGTATTCGAATTTGTCTACCGCTTTCATCAGACCAATATTGCCTTCTTGAATCAAATCAAGGAACTGCAAGCCGCGGTTAGTGTATTTTTTGGCAATGGAAATAACCAAACGCAAGTTAGCCTGAATCATTTCCTGTTTGGCGGCTGAGGTTTCTTTTTCGCTCAACACCATGTTTTTGTTGATTTCTTTCAATTCTTCGATGGAAATGCGGGTTTCAGCTTCCATGTTTGCCAGCTCGGTTTGTTTTTCGAGGATGGCGTGGCGGAAACGATCCAACGCGTTTGCCCATACACGGCCTTTGGCTACTTCTTCTTCTACCCATTTCAAATCGGTAATGGCAGGCAGGAAGTTTTTGATGAAGTAGTCGCGCTCCATACGGACGCGGTCGATACAGATGTCACGGATTTCGCGTTCGAGTTTGCGGATGTTTTCAACGCGGCTGCGCAGGCTGCTGCTCAGGTTTTCGATTTGACGTGTGGCGAAACGGACTTCCAACAGTTTGTTGGCAATGGCATCGCGGTGTTTCAGGTAGTTGGCGTGTTGGCTGCCGTGTTTTTCCAACTGCTTGATCATTTTGCCGTATTCACTCTCGATAAAGGCGAAGTGTTCCAAAACTTTTTGTTTCAGTTCGGCCAAATGGGCAGCGGATATGGCTTCAGAGTCGCCGCCGGATTCGTCTTCATCTTCCTCGTCGCCATCTTCATCATCGCTATCGGTTTCGCCTTCTTCGTCATCAGGTTTGGCATTTTCCAAATGACCTAAGCCCAATTCGTTCAACAAGACTTCATTAGGGTCGATGATGGCTTCAACGACTTCATCCACACGGATTTCGTCGTTGCGGACTTGTTCGATCAAAGCCAGAATTTCGGCAATCGAGCCTGGGCAGGCTGAGATTGCCTGCACCATGTTTTTCAGTGCATTTTCGATTTTTTTGGCGATGATGAT
>NZ_JBQCTZ010000371.1:0-1827 GCF_051963715.1 Neisseria sp. P0001.S005
TCCTGCTTGATGCGGTCGATGACCATTTTGTGCAGGGTAAACGGGCTTTGATAGAGCTTGTTCAGACGGCCCGGCTTACCCAAACCTGTGATTTCCATAAACAAAGTGTTTACATCGGCAGTGATTTGTTCGTCGGCGGTGATAATGCCGAAGTCGGTGTAGATGCGCGATGTGCCTTGGTGGTAGTTACCGGTACCGAGGTGAGCATAACGCTTGAGCACGCCGTCTTCGCGACGGATAACCAAAGCCATTTTGGCGTGGACTTTGTAGCCGAATACGCCGTACACGACGTGCGCACCCGCCTCTTCCAGCTGCTTCGCCCAATTGACGTTGTTGGCTTCGTCAAAACGCGCCATCAGTTCAACCACGACGGTAACCTGCTTGCCCGCCAGCGCGGCCTTCATCAATGCGCGCACAAGCTCGGAATTGCTGCCGGTGCGGTAGATGGTCATTTTGACAGCCAATACATCCGGATCGGCCGCGGCTTCGCGTATCATTTGGACAACCGGATCGAAAGACTGATACGGGTGGTGCAGCAAAATCGGCGACTGTTTGACCAGTTTGAACACTGAGCCGTTTTTGCGCAAGGCTTTCAGACGGCCTGCATTGCGCGGTGGGAACTTCAAATCCGGCCTATCCACCAAATCGGGAACGGCATTGAGGCGCACCAAATTGACCGGCCCTTTGACCTGATACAGCTCGGCAGAAGTCAGTTTGAACTGAGCAAGCAGAAAGTCGTGAATATGCGCCGGACAAGTATCCGCCACTTCCAAGCGCACGCCGTCGCCGTATTCGCGGTCGTGCAACTCGTTTTGAATCGCGGCACGCAGGTTTTTCAAATCTTCTTCATCAACCGTCAAATCGCTGTCGCGCGTGAGGCGGAACTGATGGCAGTCTTTAACCTTCATGCCGGGAAAGAGTTTACCGACATGGGCGTGCAAAATCGAAGACAAGAACACAAAGCCTGCATCGCCGCCGCAAATTTCAGACGGCATGGGGACAACGCGCGGCAAAATGCGCGGAGCCTGTACAATCGCCATTCCTGACGGACGGCCGAACGCATCCGTGCCTTCGAGTTCGACGGCGAAGTTGAGCGATTTGTTTAACGGGCGTGGGAACGGGTGTGACGGATCAAGGCCGATGGGCGTGAGAATGGGCAACAGCTCGTTGTCGAAATAGTTTTCAATCCATTTTTTCTGCGCAGCCGTCCATTTGTGGCGGCGATAGAAATGAATGCCGGCGCGACTGAGTGCAGGCTGCAATACTTTGTTAAACAGGTCGTACTGCTCGCGAATCAAGGACTGCGCCTCTTTCGCCACCGCTTCGATGGTTTCGGCCGCGGTTTTACCGTTGTCGAGCAGCTGATGCGGGCGTAATTTGTTTTCGCGTTTCAACCACGCCATGCGCACTTCAAAAAATTCGTCCAAATTGGAAGAAACAATGCACAAAAAACGCAAACGCTCCAACAAAGGAACATTCGTATCCTGCGCCTGAGCCAATACGCGGCGGTTAAACGCCAACAGGCTGAGTTCCCGGCAAAGAATTCGGTTTTGTTCGGGCATGGTTTCCTCCTGAAACATCGGTCATTAAGATGATCAAGTATAACGTTTTGCCGCCGTTCCGTCAGGTTTCAGACGGCCTTGGCAGAAAACCTTATCCCTATTTGAGGCAAGACAAAGGGTTATCCGTTATTTTCTATGCCGAAACAGCGGTTTTTGCTATAATGCGCAGTTTAATGCAACCGCAATAACACTGCTAAAGGATAAGAAAATGGGCTTTTTGCAAGGCAAAAAAATTCTGATTACCGGCATGATCTCCGAGCGTTCC
>NZ_JBQCTZ010000372.1:0-1801 GCF_051963715.1 Neisseria sp. P0001.S005
ATCGGACCTGCTTCATCAACAGGCGTACCCAATACGTCGACAATACGACCCAATGTACCTTTACCTACCGGCACAGTGATTGGCGCACCAGTATTGCTTACAGACATGCCGCGTTTCAGGCCGTCTGAACTACCCATTGCAATAGTACGGACAACGCCGTCACCCAGAAGCTGTTGAACTTCCAGAGTCAGACCGTTCTCGTCCAATTTCAGGGCATCGTAAACATGCGGGATAGCGTCGCGTGGAAATTCCACGTCAACCACCGCACCAATAACTTGTACGATTTTGCCTTGGCTCATTATCGTATCCTAATTTCCTGTTCAGGCTTCAGACGGCATTAAACTGCCGCTGCACCTGCTACAATTTCTGACAATTCTGTGGTAATCGCGGCTTGACGCGATTTGTTGTACACCAAGCGTAATTCTTTAATGGCATTGCCTGCGTTGTCGGTTGCGGCTTTCATCGCTACCATACGCGCGGCTTGTTCAGATGCCATGTTGTCGCTCAATGCCTGATAAACCACAGACTCTAAATAGCGGCGAACCAAATATTCCAATACGGCGATAGGACTCGGCTCGTAGCGGTATTCCCAAGTAAATGAAGAATGACCCGCTTCGTCGTCAATAACGTTTTCACCGATAGGCAGCAAAACTTCCATACGCGGCTCTTGGCGCATTGTATTGACAAAACGTGAGTAAACCATATGGATACGGTCTAATTCATGCTTCTCGTAACGTTGGAAGATTTCGGTCAGTGAACCAAGCAGCAATTCCATTTTTGGGGTATCGCCCAAATTGGTTGCGCTGGCAATAACATTCAAACCGATGCTTTGGCATGCAGCCAAACCTTTACTACCCAGGCACACGACTTCGACTTCGATGCCTTGTTCCTGATACTCTTGAACTTGCGCCAAAAACTTTTTCAGTACGTTTGCGTTCAAGCCACCACACAAACCTTTATCCGAGGTAATCAAAATGAAACCGGCACGACGCACTTCGCGGTGCGGCTCCAACAATTTGATACCATGATCGACATGGGTCTGTGCAAGATGGCTCATCACTGTACGCACTTTTTCGGCGTACGGACGCGCTAAGCGCATCCGGTCTTGAGTCTTCCGCATTTTAGAGGTCGACACCATTTGCATCGCTTTAGTGATCTTTTGGGTATTTTGAACACTACGGATTTTGGTGAGAATCTCTTTTCCGACTGCCATTTCAGACTCCTTTCATCTCAATACTTATGCTTGGTAAGCGTAAGAAGATTTGAAAGATTTCATGGCTTCGGTCAATGCTTTTTCGCTTTCGTCAGACATTGCGCCTGATGCATTAATCGCTTCCAGAACCTCAGGATGTTGCGTACGTACGAAACTCAAGAATTCTGCTTCGAAAGCCAAGGCTTTGGATACCGGAACATCTGCGTAAGAACCGTTGTTGATCGCCCACAAAGTCAATGCCATTTCGGCAGTGTTCAATGTGCTGAATTGTTTTTGTTTCATCAATTCAGTAACCACTTCACCGTGTTGCAGCTGTTTGCGTGTTGCTTCGTCCAAATCGGAAGCAAATTGCGAGAACGCCGCCAATTCACGGTACTGTGCCAACGCCAAACGGATACCGCCACCCAGTTTTTTGATGACTTTGGTTTGTGCTGCACCACCTACGCGCGATACGGAAATACCGGCATTGATTGCAGGACGGATACCGGCGTTGAACAAGTCGGTTTCCAAGAAGATTTGGCCGTCTGTAATCGAAATTACGTTGGTTGGTACGAATGCTGATACGTCACCGGCTTGGGTTTCAATAAT
>NZ_JBQCTZ010000373.1:0-1799 GCF_051963715.1 Neisseria sp. P0001.S005
GGGTCGCAATCGGGAAAGGTCAGTTTGACTTGCTGTTCGTTATACTGCCATGTAGAGCCATTAAAAACGGGGTGATGTAGCACCCCGTCTTTGTCTATTGTCGGCACTACACGGGTCATCACGTCGTTTGTCGCCGCTTCATGCGTTAAATGGCAAACACGGCCGACTTGATAACCCATAGGTTTTAACCGCCTTTACGTACCGCTTTGATAATCAGGCCGACAACCACCATAGCAGCAGCAACGCCAATTACTACCGCGCCAATAGCGGTTACACCATCTTTTGCGCTTGCCAGCTCAGTTTTGGCAGCAGTTACGAGGCCATTATCTTCTGCCAACGCAGGGGCGGACATTGCGGCAACTGCAACGGTTGCTAAAGCGTATTTAGCTTTGTTTTTCAAAGTCATGATATTCATGAGTTTTCCTTTAAAAATGTTTAAAAAAATGTGTTTGCGGGCTTTGTGAAAGGTTTTACAGACCGCCCGCCGAGCCTGTGAAACTATTCTTCTTTCAGATAAAACGCGAAAATTTGGAATCCACCACCTATTTCTTCCATTCCGGCATTAAATGCGTCTTCATAGCTTTCAAAATGCCCGGCAGATTTTAGATTTTGGGTAAAACCTGTATCGCCAAACGGATCGGGATAGATGAATTCATGTGATTCCAAATCCTGAACTATGAACCGTTCTTTATATTTCATGATTTAGCCTTTCGGCTTTGCCTCTGTTTGTACTTGGAACTCTTTCAGGGAGGGAACCATGCCTTTGCCTGTCGAAGTCATCTCTACGGTAATCATGACTTCGCAAGGGAAACTGAGGTTTTCCAGCTTTGCAAAGTTATCGCTTGAACCGAACTTCATCTGAGCTGCGGTGAATCCTACGGCGTTACCCGATTGAGACGGGAGCGGTGTAGCCACCAAGACGGAACAACTGTCAATCTTCGAGCCGTCAATTTCGCCTTTGAATTTTTTTGCACCTAAAAAGGTTGCTGGATAAGTGATAATCTGGGTTTGGTTAAACATGGATATTTCCTTTCTTAAAAATCATACCAATCAAATTTGACGGGCTTTTTGGTATAAGCCCTATATTCACCGCGATAAAGCCGATACTTGGAATTTTTAATACGGTTTCGCGCTGTTTCTTTATGCCATCGCGCCGTCCTTCGCTTCATCTGCTCGGCGAGCGGTAAACCTTCTTCATATTTGCGCTGCAAAAATTGTTCATACGATTCTTCTTCTTTGCGTTTTCTGTCTGCTTCATACTGAACGTCAAAAAGACGTTTATGTGGGTCGTAACCTTCAGACAGTTTGAAACAGACTGAATCTAAATCTAAAGCCATGACTTCAAAATCAAGTGCCGCTTCCGCCGATTCGTGTATAAACCCGCTTCTTTCTGCCTGCCTCAATTCGTTCAAATCATATTTTTCAGGCTCCAGACCTTTGGGATAACCTTGTTCTGCTTTTAGATGCCTAACAATTTCTTCAGCCGTAAAACCTAAATCGGACATGAAATTGACGAGCTTGCCGACGGCGTTCTTTGCGTGTTTCAGTTTGTGACCGAACGTCAGATTCAGTGCTTTACTTCTCGGCTCAAACCGTTTTTCTTGCGGCATATTTTTGAAAGTGCTGCATATGGGAAATGCGCCGCAAAAGTAACCGCCTTCGTCTGTCAGAATCTCAAACGGTATTTCTATATCTCCGTGGTTAAACTGTATTTCAAACCTGACCCATGGACTGTCCTTATCACCCAACTGACGGCCTTTTTCGTATACACGGACAAATCGGGAATTTTTCTTCCGACC
>NZ_JBQCTZ010000374.1:0-1781 GCF_051963715.1 Neisseria sp. P0001.S005
TGAGAATGGTTTATGTATCACGGCGAGAGATTTAATGCGTACAGCCATTTGGCCGGTTTCTTGTTGGCAGTGGCGGCGTTGGTGCTGATGCTGGTGAAAGCGGTGGAATCGGCGGACGGCTATCGGATTGCCGGTGCACTGACTTACGGAATCTGCCTGCTGCTCCTGTATTTGGGTTCAACCTTATATCACAGCATTCCGCAGCCGAAAGCCAAGGCGATTTTGCAAAAAGTCGATCATTGCATGATTTATCTTTTGATTGCAGGCAGCTATACGCCGTTTACGCTGATTACCCTTCACGGCGGCTGGGGCTGGTCGCTTTTCGGCGTGTCGTGGGGGCTGGCTTTGCTGGGCATTGTTCAGGAGTTGACGATTGGGCGCAAAAGCGAGAAGCGGCTGCTGTCGATGGTGATTTATGTGTTGATGGGCTGGCTGATTGTGGTGGCGGTGTGGCCGCTGATACAGTCGCTTTCGGCTGGTGGATTATTTTGGCTGGTGTTGGGCGGTGTATTGTACAGCGTGGGGATTTATTGGTTTATCAACGATACGAAAATCCGCCACGGCCACGGTATCTGGCACTTGTTTGTTTTGGCAGGCAGTTTGACGCAATTTATCAGCATTTATTTTTATGTGTTGTAGTTTCAGACGGCCTGAAATAAAAAAACCTCTCAGTTTGACTGAGAGGTTTTTGTTTGTCGTTAACCTGGGTTTTTGTCGTGGAATTCGTGGAATTCGTAGTTGTAGGTCAACTCTTTGCCGGCTTTGGTTTGCGCCAGATAATCGTCGTAAACCGCACGGATTTCCTTACGCAGCAGGAAGAGGGCGATTAAGTTCGGCAAGACCATAAAGCCGTTGAACATATCGGACATACTCCAAACCAAATCCACTTTGCCCAAGGTACCCAATACGATGGCCACTAAAACCAGTGCGCGGTAGATGCCCAAGTGTTTGCCGCGGAACAGGAAGCGGATATTGGATTCGCCGAAGTAGTACCAGCCGATGATGGTGGTGAAGGCGAAGAAGGTCAGACAGACGGCAAGCAGTTGCGAACCGAAACCCGGGAAGGCTTTGTTAAACGCCAGTTGGGTAACTGCCGCGCCGGTTTCGCCGGACAGGTTGGCGTCGGTCAGCAGGATAATCAGTGCGGTTGCCGTGCAGACCATTAGCGTATCGATAAAGATACCGATAAACGCGGCCATACCTTGTTGCACAGGGTGTTTGACGTTGGCGGTCGCGTGAGCGTGCGGGGTCGAACCCATACCGGCTTCATTGGAAAACAGGCCGCGTGCCACACCGAAGCGGACAGCCTCACGCATACCGATACCGGCCGCACCACCCAATACCGCTTCAGGATTGAAGGCGGCGACAAAGATACTGTGGAACATCGGGATGATGTGGTCGGAGAATTTGAACAAAATAATTACGGCACACAAGATGTAAATCACCGCCATAAACGGCACGACAAATTGCGCGATACCGGCAATGCGGTTGATGCCGCCGATGATGATCAGGCCGGCGAATATTGCCAAAGCAATGCCGACAGCCATCGGAGGAATATCGAAAGCCAAATTAATGGCCGAGGCGATGGAATTGGATTGGGTTGCGTTGCCGATGAAGCCCAGCGCGATAATCAAGGCAATGGAGAAAAAGCCGGACAGGAAACGCGCCGCACCACGGCCGATTTTCGGCGTCAGGCCGTGCGTAATGTAAAACGCAGGGCCGCCGATGTATTTGCCGTGGCTGACCACGCGGTATTTTTGCGCCAAAACGGCTTCTGCAAA
>NZ_JBQCTZ010000375.1:0-1781 GCF_051963715.1 Neisseria sp. P0001.S005
GCATCGTCTTTCAGATATTGGCGCAAAGCCATAAAGGTGTCGATTTGGCCGTTTTTATCCATCGGAATGCGCAACCAGCGGTATTGCTGCGCCAAGCCGCTGCGTGTGCCGGTAATGAAGAAATAGTCTTCGTCTTGTTTTACCGGCAACATATAGTTTTTATATTCGACTGCCTGCCCTGCTTTATCGCGGATGCGGTAAACGATAGATGGGCCGATATTGGTGTATTTTTTGCCTTCTTGACGGACGGAGCGAACATCGTTGAGGGCGGATTTCAGGTTTTGCTCTTTTTCAGACGGCTCGCTCATGTCTTCGACGTTCATCGAAGTAAACTGGTCGAATTCCAGTTTATAAGAGGTCTTGCCCAAATCCAGCGGAAACTCGCGCATAGAAGTTGCTTTGAGTTTGACCGGCGTACGGTCGGCATCAGCCAGATTCCACGCTTTAAATGTCAAGTCAGAGCCACCGTCGGCAAAACTTGCCTGATAAACTGTAATACCGTGCAACGTCAAAGGATGGTTGACGCGAATGGTGTGTTCGCTGACTTTGCCGGTCGCCTTGTCCGTTACTTCCAAGTCGCTGGCAAAATCACGCGGCATTCCGGTATCGTAAAAGTCGATATGGAATTTCTTTAATTTGACCGAAAACGGCAGGTCTTGCACCAGCATGCCGTTATCCGCATTCAGAAACACCACGTCCGCGCTCTGCCCTTCCGCGATATTGACATTGCCCCTAAACGACAGGTTGGATTCACCCAACACGCTTTCGGGCTTAAAGTCTTTGGCGTAAACCGCAGTGTTGTCCGGCACGACCCGGCCGGTAAGCATACCGATTTTCAGCAGGATATTGCTGTCTATCAAACCGCCCAAACAAATTACAATCAGCGCGGCATGGGCAAAGATATAGCCCCATTTGTTCATCGCACCTTTTTTCGCCGCCACCAAAACCGAACCGTCTTCACGCGTAACGGTTTTACAGCCGTAGCCCTGCACTTCCAAATAACGTTGCGCAACTTCGGGCGTCACCTGTCCGTCTAAAACGATGGAATGGCGCATTGCCGCCAGCGATTTTTCCTTCGCGTTTTCACGGAAGGAACGAATCTCGCGCAAAAACGGCGGAACATTGCGAATCAGGCACAATCCGGTGGAAATCACCAAAAACATCATGATGACAACGAACCACGCCGAGGCGTACACGTCGTACAGGCCCAAAAAGCCGAAAATCTGCGACCAAAACGGGCCGAATTTCACCAAATAATCGACTTGTGGCTGGTTTTGCTGCAAGACCGTACCGATAATCGAAGCCACGCCCAACAGACTGAGCAGGGCAACGGCAAAGCGCATGGAGCTGAAAAAGGCAAACCATGGTCTACGGATAAGTGGGACGGATGATGAAGATTTACTCATGTCTCAAATGTCGGCTTGGGGCAACCCGATCGGTAGAACGGACTGCAATGACGTGTGATGCGAAAGGAAGAATACTGCATATTGTAGTAAAAATCTTGCTGTCGCTATTTGAAAAAAACAATCAGGCTTATCGGCCTATATTGGCTAAGGCCGTCTGAAGGGTTTTCAGACGGCCTGTATCAATAAGCTCGTTTCAAAACGAAATTAGTGCAAACCTTGGATGAAGTTGGCTACTGCGTTCAACTCTTCTTCGCTCAGGCGGTTGGCAATATCGGCCATGATGGCGTTTTTGCGTTGACCGGATTGGTAAGCTTTCATTTGCTCGACAACGTAAGCTTTGTGTTGGCCGCCCAGACGAGGATAGGCTTGGATTTC
>NZ_JBQCTZ010000376.1:0-1759 GCF_051963715.1 Neisseria sp. P0001.S005
GGCAAACTGGAAATCAAAAAATTTGACCCAGTAGCCCGTAAACACGTTATTTACAAAGAAACTAAATTGAAATAATCTGGTTTCTTCCAAGAAAAAGCTCCTGTTTTGCAGGAGCTTTTCTTTTTGTTTCATGATTGGTTGGGGGGCTTGTTTTAAATGTGTATGCAAGATATTTTTGGATTGCTTTGTAAGAGGCAAAATAAAAGAGCGTGTATCCATTTGAGTCACGCTCTTTTATTTTTCAGACAGCCTGATGGGGGGGGAGCAGCAGCCTTGAATCATGAATAAACATTCAACACCGGCTTAATGATCGACTTTGATGCCTTGATTGTCGGAATGTTGTTTTTTATCCAGCTCTTTTTGCAAGGTATCGCATGGCGTGTCGCAATCGCACATTTTTTTCATGCCGAGAGAGGAAATGCCGCCGCAGCTGCCTTTGATGGTGCGTTTGGAGAAAATATAGCCGACTGCCATACCGAGGATAACAATGATAAAAATGCCGAAAGTAAGGAGGAGGGTTTTCATGTGTATATTCCTGAAGGTTAGTTTAATAATTTCTTGAATGCGCTGGACATTTCAGTATGGTAGTCGCCTTGCGGGGTGCGGATGATAAGGAAAACGGCGAGATTTTCTTGCTCGGCAAGTTTAAGCGCTTCGGTTTCTCCGAGCACGAACAATCCGGTTGAAAGGCCGTCTGCAAGTGTGGCGTTTTCAGCTACTACGCTGATGGAAGCAAGGTTGTGGCTGATGGGTTGTTTGGTTTTAGGGTTGATGATATGGGAAAGGCGTTGGCCTGACTTATCGACATGGAAAATACGGTAGTCGCCGGACGTAGCCAGTGATTTATTGTCCAATGGAATGGTGATTTGGGTTGCGCCGCCTTGAACGATATTGGGCTGCTCGATGCCGATACGCCAAGGATTGCCTTGCGCATTGTGGCCTTTACCATGCAACTCGCCTCCGATTTCTACCAAATAATTGCCGATATTGAGTTTTTCAAGTTCAGCGGCGGTTTTATCCACGCCAAAGCCTTTGGCGATGGAGGATAGGTCTAAATAGACTTCGGGATGGGTTTTGGCAAGCGTAGGCTGCTGTCCGTCTTTGGAAAGTTTGAGTTTTTCCGTACCGACCATTTCTGAAGCATGCTGGATTTCTTGTGCAGTCGGTTCGTGCGTGATTTCTTTTTGCGGGCCGAATCCCCAAAGGTTGACCAAAGGGCCGACGGTTACGTCCAGTGCGCCGTGTGTCAGTTTGTTTAAACGCAAGGCTTCTCCGGTCACATAGGCAAAGTCTTGGGAAATGGGCATGGCCTGATTGACGGTGCGCAGCTGGTTGAATTGGCTGATTTCGGAATCGGTCTGGTAGGTAGACATTTGCCGATTGACTTCTTTAAGCGCGTCATCAATGCGTTTTTGTATTTCGGCAGGGGAGGGGAGTTTATCTTGGCCGTCTGAAAGATATTTGACGGTATAGGTCGTGCCCATGGTCTCGCCTTGCAGGGTAATGGTTTGTTGTTTTTCAGGTTGGCAGGCAGAGAGTGTGAGTGCGGAAAGGATGGCAACGGTGCAACCGATTATCGGACGGTAAAACGAATTGGAAAGAAACGGCATAGGGGATTTGCGGATTATTTTTTGAAGCCTTTATTGTATCGTAAAAGAAAGGTTCAGGCCGTCTGAAAGTATGAGACCTTTGCAAAATTCCCCAAAATCCCCTAAATTCCTACTAAGACATTTAGGGGATTTTCCATGAGTACCTTCTT
>NZ_JBQCTZ010000377.1:0-1738 GCF_051963715.1 Neisseria sp. P0001.S005
GCCGCACAGCAGAAGAAAGCGCTCTTCTGGCTGGTGCTTTTCCATATTTTTATTATTGCCGCCAGCAACTATCTGGTGCAGTTCCCCTTTCAAATTTTCGGTATCTTTACCACTTGGGGCGCATTTTCCTTTCCCTTTATCTTCCTCGCTACCGACCTGACCGTGCGCATTTTCGGCGCGCCGTTGGCGAGACGGATTATTTTTTGGGTGATGTTCCCTGCCCTGCTGCTCTCTTACGTCTTCTCCGTCCTCTTTCATGAGGGCAACTGGACAGGCTGGGCATCTTTAACTGAATTTAACACCTTCGTCGGCCGTATCGCATTGGCCAGCTTTTCTGCCTATGCGCTCGGGCAAATCCTCGATATTTTCGTGTTCAACAGATTACGCCGTCTGAAATCATGGTGGGTTGCCCCTACCGCTTCCACCGTAGTCGGCAACGCTTTGGACACGCTGGTGTTTTTCGCCGTTGCCTTTTATGCAAGCAACGATGAATTTATGGCGGCAAATTGGCAGGGCATCGCATTTGTCGATTATCTGTTCAAACTCGCCATCTGTACCCTCTTCTTCCTGCCTGCCTACGGCATCGTATTGAGCATCTTGACCAAAAAGCTGACTTCCTTAAACGTCCGTCAAGAAATGCCCGAATCAGTTTTAGCCAAATAAGCTGCAGATAAAAAACAAGGCCGTCTGAAACTTTAATCGTTCAGACGGCCTTTTATGTTTTAAACAATTAACCGGTCAATTGTTTGGTAATCAGTTTTTTCAGCGGTGGGAAGTTATTACTTGCACGCAATACCAAACCGCGCAGCAGTTTTGCCGGAGCAGTTTCATTGGTAAAGAGTTTCAGCAGCATATTAGTGCCGTGGTAAATCGGATGGGCATGGAACATATGCTTGGTGCTGTATTTTTCCAGCAGACTCTTCGCACTAATATCCTGACCGCGTTGCTCGGCTTCGAGAACCAATTTAGCCAAAAGATCGGCACTTGCCAGACCCAAGTTGAAACCGTGCGCAGTAACCGGATGCATACCGACTGCGGCATCGCCGATCAACGCGCTGCGTTTGCCATAGAAACGTTGGGCAATCATACCGACCAAAGGATAATTGTGAATGGTGCTGACCAATTCCATATCGCCCAAACGGCCTTTGAGTTGCTCTTTCACGCTGGCTGCCAACTCTTCCGGCGACATATTTTTAATCGTTTCGGCTTTATCGCTGTCCACCGTAATCACGGTATTGGTCAAGTGTTCTTCCAAAGGCAGTAACGCAATGGTGCGGCCGTAGTGGAAGCATTCATATGCGGTATGCAGGTTGGACAGAGTATGCTTCATGCGGCACACAAACATGGTGCGGCTGTAATCGTGCATATCTGAAGAAATGCCCAGTTGACGGCGCGTTTGCGAGAAGCGACTATCGGCGGCCAACAACAGACGGCCGGTCAATACTTCGCCGCTTTCCAAAATAACTTGCGCCTCATTGTCAGAAGTTTTAACTTCTTTAACATTGGTGCCGGTCAGGATTTTGACGTTGTCCAATTTGGACACGACTTCATAAGCGGCTTTACGGATATTGTGGTTGGAGATCAAATAGCCCAAGCAGTCCGCAGGCTCGCCGCGCGCCTGAGTCGGTTGCGGGAAATGGAGCTGGTAATCGGAATGGCCGTTCAACACTTTGGCATCGCGCAAAGGATAAATTTCGTCTTTTGGAATCAAATCCCACATACCCAATCGCTGCATGAT
>NZ_JBQCTZ010000378.1:0-1734 GCF_051963715.1 Neisseria sp. P0001.S005
TTTTATATATTAACGAACAGGGTCTCGGTTTATAATGGCAGAGTATTGAAAACGGGTGTGCAAAATGGATAGGATTTCGGTGGCCGAGTGTGATAAGCCTTTGTTTCAGACGGCCTTGACGGTGCAGGTGGGCGATGTGAACTATGGCGGCCATCTGGCGAACGATGCGGTGTTGCGTTTGTGCCATGAAGTGCGGATGCGTTGGCTGGCGAAGCTGAGTTGGAGCGAAATGGATGCCGGAGGGGCAGGCCTGATTATGGCGGATGCGGCGGTGCAGTATTTGGCGCAAGGTCATCATGGCGATGAGCTGTCGGTAGAAATGGGGGCGGCGGGCGTGGCCGGTGTGGGCTTTTCTTTGCTGTACCGTATCCGCAGGATTTCAGACGGTCTTGTGCTGGCGAAAGTGCAGACAGGCATGGTGTGTTTCGATTATGGCAAGCAGCGTGTCTGTCGTCTGCCTTCGGCCTTGAAAACAGCATTGGAGGCCGTCTGAAATGGCGGTATCAAGCAATTTTGCGCTTCATCTTGAGCGCTATCTGAAAACCTTGCTGCAACAAGGCAAGTCGGAGCATACCGTTTCCGCTTATCGGCGCGATTTGAGTGAATTGATGCGCCTGTTGCCCGATAATCTGGAAAACGGCCTGCCGACGCGCCGTGATTTTGTGGCGGTATTGAAAAAGCTGTCGCAAAAGGGCTTGAGCGCAAGCAGCTTGGCGCGGAAATTGTCGGTGTGGCGGCAGTATTGCAGTTGGCTGGTGCAGATAGAAGTCATGGAAAGCGACCCGACATTTAATATGAAAGCGCCGCGCCTGCCCGAACGCCTGCCCAAAGCGCTGCCGCAAGAACCTTTAAACCATATTCTCGACCATGCGCCTGTTGATGACGAATTGGACGTGCGCGATAAGGCCATGTTTGAATTGATGTATGGCAGCGGTTTGCGCCTGAGCGAGATACAAGGTTTGAATCTGGATGGTATTGTCTTGGACGAAGGCTGGGTCAGTGTGAAGGGTAAAGGGGGCAAGCAGCGGCAAGTGCCTTTGGTGGGCAAGAGCATTGCGGCATTGCGTGATTATCTGGCGGTGCGTATTGCCAAAGAGGGCGAGCAGGCCTTGTTCACTAATAAAAATGGCGGCAGGCTGGGGCAGCGTCAAATCCAAAAACGCCTGCAGGCGTGGGCAGTGCGCGTGGGCAGTGCCAGCCATATCTCGCCGCACATGATGCGCCACAGCTATGCGACCCATCTTTTGCAGGCATCGGGCGATATCCGCGCTGTGCAGGAATTGTTGGGGCACAGCAATCTTTCCGCTACGCAAGTTTATACAAAGCTGGATTTCGACCATTTGGCGCGCGTTTATGATGAGGCGCACCCAAGGGCGAAACGGAAAAAATGATTTTGTTTGAATCAGGCCGTCTGAAAGAATGTTTTCAGACGGCCTGATGTTTTATACAGATGATTTGAAACCATTTGAATTTTGATCGGTCTGATGAGGTTTCGATATTGGTTTAATGTGCGGATAACATAAACGCCGGAAGAATAGGCTGTTTTGTCTTACCGTTTATCTTTTAAAACGACCTTTTGTTTGATAATATTAGTAATGAGAGCTAATATCATATTATGATATGCAGCCTTTAAAACAGCAGGTCTATAACCTTTCTCTATAAGCATTAATGCTTATTTTGACTGTAAAACGACTTGCAAACGGGAATTGTTGCTATTAACATAACGGAATTATG
>NZ_JBQCTZ010000379.1:0-1732 GCF_051963715.1 Neisseria sp. P0001.S005
TATTCGGGCAATTTTCAGACGGCCTGCGCTTAGGAATAACGGGTAAAAACGTGTGAAAGAATGCAGAAGCGTTGGTGCCACGGTCGTTTTGCAGCGTGTTGTGTCAAACATACAGACAGTTGTGTAGGTAAATAAAGAGGCGGGCAAATATGCCCGCTTTATTTTTAATATTTCTGCAAACCTTCTACCTTGATTTCTTTGGCATTGGCATTGATGAAGGCTTGAGTTGCTTTCATCGTGGCTTGGATGCGTGGATCGTTCCAGCGCACGATTTGGTTGTTTTCATCGCGCTTGTCCGACCAGATAATCACCCCGTCGGTGTATTTTTTGCTGATTTCGAGCATTTTGCGCCAGCGGACGGGGTCGATGAATTGCTTGAAATAAGGGCTGTTGGTGGCCGAATAATATTGCGGCCAGATGTAGCCGATGATTTTTTTGTTGGGAAAGCGTTGGTGGATGTCGTCAACGGCGGTTTTCACGTCTTTTTCCCATTGCACTAAATCGGGAGAAGTGATGTAGAACACAGGATTGGCATAGTCGCTGATGGCGGCGGTGGGCGCACGGCGTTTGCTGACTTGCCGCCATTTGACCAAGATGGCTTCGTTGTCAACGTTGGGGCGGTAGTGGCGGATGCCGTGCAGGTGTTCGGAAGGCATGCCGTAGTTGCTGATGAAGGCGCGCGGGTTTTCTTCTCTGAAGATTTGGTACATCCGCGCGAAGTCGGTTCTCAACTCGTCGGGTGTCAGCAGCTGGCCGTCTTTTTCGGCAAACCAGCTTTCGATGTCGGTGGAAATGGTGCGGTAGCCTTCGCGGCGCGATTGTTTGGCCAATTCGCGGATACGTGCTTCATTGAGTACGCCGTGTTTGCGTTTGCCTGTCGGATCGGGTTTGACCAGCTCGCTTTCGTAAACCAAGAACACTTTGGAGAGTTTGTCGGCAGTAAGGTCGGGTTTGCCGACATAGTCCATGCGGTCGTAGATAATGAAATCTTTGGCATGGGCGGAGAGGGCGGTCAATAAGAGGACAAGGGGCAAAAGGCGGTTGGGTTTCATATTTTTAGGCAGATAAGGGAAAAGGGCCATTGTACGGGAAGCGATGTTAAAGTGAGTCAAAGGCCGTCTGAAAGGATAAAAGTTCTTTCAGACGGCCTTTGTTGGATTGGGGTATTCAGTTTTGAGGCTGGTATGGCTTACTGCGCCGCAGTTTTTTCTAGTAATAGGAAAGTCTCGGCTTTGTTGCGCGGTCTTGCGCCTTGCCACAAGGTTTGCCAGCCCGAAGGTGCGCCGATGTTGGCGGCTTGACGGATGAGGCGGTAGCGGCAGGACGGGTTGTCGGTCGTGGTTTTAATATGGCTGTATTGATTCCATGCGATTCGTGTGCGCTGGTCTTGGCTGTCGATGCTGATACATTCGAGGCCGTCTGAAAGCTGCTGTTTCAATTTGGAAGAAAGTGCGGCTTCCATTTGGTGAATCACCGGCGCATGGCTTTTGGCGGCGTTGAGCCACGGTAAAAACAGGGTCATCAGCAAGGCCCAGGCCAAGGTAACGCCGGCCGCCCAGTTGGTTACGGCTTGGCGGCCGCGGATGTTTTTACGCGTAATCGCCCAGAGCCATAACGGGGTAAACAGCAGGGCGACGGCCATCGGAATCGGGTCAATGTCGGGGATGTAATACGGGCTGAAATAGGCGGCGCGTTCGGCCAGTTTGGCAGGCCAGCCGTAGTTCATGGCGAA
>NZ_JBQCTZ010000380.1:0-1732 GCF_051963715.1 Neisseria sp. P0001.S005
AGAAGGTACTCATGAAAAATCCCCTAAATGTCTTGGTGGGAATTTAGGGGATTTTGGGGAATTTTGCAAAGGTCTCATATCGGCAGTTATTCCGCTTATTGCATTCAAATCAGCTCAATCAATATTAAAACCAACCGATACACTAAACAAAATGAAACCGTCCCTTCCCATCCGCTCACTTCTTTTAAGTTGTATGTTCGCCGCAGCAAGTGCAAACAGCTTTGCCGCCGAAACCATCCTTACTTCTCCGGACAAGCAGTTCAGCATTAAAAAAGTCTGCAACCACAAAACCCAAGAATGCTCTTTCTTTGCAGGCAAAAAAGTCATCGAAAAAAATCTTCCCGAAGACAGGACAAGCTATGAATGGCTTGGCAATACCTTCGCATTAAGAATCAGCTTCGGATCGTATGATTCCTACACCACCTTCGCCGACCGTACCCACAAGCCCCATACGCTTTCCTCCGTCATCGCCACCGACAGCAAAACGCAATGCGCTGTGACCGCAGGTAATAAAGGCGTGTCGTTCTACTCGCTATTCCGCGACAAACCCGTCAAATTCATTGCCGCAAACGACAAAAAATTCGGCTTCCCTCAAGATGTTGTCTCGTTGGAATCCGTCGTCGAAGTAGAATTCAAAGGCAAGAAAGTCCACATGACGTATATGAACAAAGCTGAACGCAATGTCTCGGTCGTTTTAGACAATCCGTGTGTGAAATAATATGCCAAATTTGATGGACAAGGTTGTCTGAAAAGATGCCGTTCATTCAAAAAACGAAACAGCCCGAAACCTGACTGAAAAAAGGTTTCGGGCTGTTTGCACCTGTTCGTCAGACGAAGTGAGTAGGGCGCAATGCGTGCCAGTTTGGCGGATAGAGACCTTGGCAAAGGTCTTATGAGGATTCAGGACTTTCTTTGGAAAAGAACAATGGCTCCTTATTAACGTAAAAAAAGCCTGAACAGAAGTTCAGGCTTTTTAAATTTGGCTCCCCGACCTGGGCTCGAACCAGGGACCTGCGGATTAACAGTCCGTCGCTCTACCGACTGAGCTATCGGGGAATGGGGCGTATTATAATGGCTGGAAAAAATGTGTCAATCCATATTTTCAAGAAAATAGTGCAAAATATTTCAAATGTTTGAATGTTAAAAATATTTTGTAATCAAGTTTCACATGCTTCCCAGCCGTTTCAGACGGCCTTTAGTATTTGGCGTTAACCAATTTACCGTTTTGGAACACTTGCTGCTGCATTACCGTGCCGTTGTAAGCGTAAGTAGTTAACGAGCCGTTGCTTGGCGTGGCTCGGAACTGCATCAGTTGGTTGCGGCTGAGGACGTAGGGATCCGTGCGTTTTTGGCTGTTGTCGCTGTAAAAGTCTTGGACGACATATTCGTTGTTGCGTTTGCTGATCAGTTGGCGATGGAAGCCGCCTTTGACTGCGCTGTTGCTGGGTGTGCCGTGTGCATCAAAATAGGTCACGATTTGTTCTTCTGAGATACGGATGCCGTCTGAATCCGTGCCTTTGGTGGTTTTGGTTTTGTCCAAGCCGACAGGGATGTTGATGGATGTACCCAAGCCGACATGGCGGCCGATGCTGGTGCCAACGCCTAAGCCGACGGAAACGCCGGGCGTGCCGACTGTACATGCGCTGAGTGAAGCGGCCAAAAGGGCAGGTAAGAGAACTTTTTTCATAATGTGTATCCTTGTAATAAGAAATGTTTGTAATGTGGGAAGTAT
>NZ_JBQCTZ010000381.1:0-1717 GCF_051963715.1 Neisseria sp. P0001.S005
TTGGCCAGGCGTTTCATTCCGTACTTTGCCTGTTTGAAACGGTTGTTGGTACTGGTTTGGGGTTTGAGCAGTCTGCCTCTTGCGGCTTTAAGTGCGCGGTAAATGGTGACGCGGCTGACTTGGTATCGGCGTGCCAGGGAGGTGACGCTTTCCTTCCCCTGCGTGTAGGCCAGCCAAATGGCTTGGCGGTGGTGCGGGGTGAGACGGGTGTTTTTGTGCATGTTCATGTTTCAGTATTCTCCTGGAAATACTGTAAACAACGCTACTAATTTCTACATATCAGGCTTCGGCAACCGAATCACGCGAGAAGGTTTTCTCGCAATAATGGCATTTCAAACGTGTCTGACCATTATGTGAACGGACATAAAAACGGCTGATGACCGGCTCGCCATGACTGGCACAATTGGTATTCGGGCAGCGGAATACTTCTGAAATTTCGTCCGGCAATGACAAATGCTGTTTGTCGATCACCTTAAACTGATCGATTTTGTTTACCACTGCTTCAGGGGCAAATAAAGCCAAACGGTTGGCCGCATTGGCATCCAACCATACGCCGCTGACTTTGATAATGTCTTTGCTTCCCTGCGTTTTGCTGGGCAAATTAAAGCCGACCGTAACCGCACTGCCATAATGCAGCAGCTTAAACTGTCTTAGAATGGCCAAGCCTTTACCGGCAGGAATATGGTCAATTACCGTACCTTGTTCAATCGCTTCAACGCTGAGTTTTGAGTTTTCCATCTTTCGCTCCTTAAACTTCTTCGTTCAATACCAAAGACAAAATCGCCATCCGTGCATACACGCCATTGGTTGCCTGCTCAAAATAATAGGCATGAAGTGTTTTATCCACATCCGGATGAATTTCATCTACCCTCGGTAAAGGATGCAAGACGCGCAAATTGGGTTTGGCGTTTGCCAACATTGACGCATCAAGATTGAACTTACCCTGAATTTTGGCAAATTCCTGCTCATCAAAACGTTCGCGCTGAACACGGGTCATGTACAAAATATCCGCCCATTCGACCGCTTCTTCCAAGCTGGACAAAACTTGGTAAGGGCAACCAGCCTCCTCCAGCTCTTCAGTAATATAGTCCGGCATCGCCAAGCTGGGAGGGGAAACAAATGCAAACTCACAACCCCAACGCTTCAGTGCCTGACACAATGAGTGTACTGTACGGCCATATTTCAAATCACCGGCCATCGCAATTTTCAAATTGCTCAAGCTACCTTGTGTTTCATAAATCGTTACCAAATCCAAAAGCGTCTGGCTCGGATGTTGGTTGGTACCATCACCGGCATTAATCACAGGTACGCTCGAAAACTCGGCCGCTACACGGGCCGCACCGTCTTTCGGATGTCGCTGAATAATCGCATCCGTATAGCTGGAAATAATCCTCGCAGTATCCGCAAGCGTTTCTCCCTTTTTCGCACTGGTATTCGCACCATCTGAAAAACCGATAACTTTCCCACCCAAACGCTGTACCGCCGTTTCAAAAGACAAACGCGTACGGGTAGACGGTTCAAAAAAGCACGAACCAATCAATTTGCCTTCAAGCAAATCTTCACGAGGCTTCTTTTTCAACTTCAAGGCCGTCTGAAGCAGCAATTCGAGCTGCTCCGTCGTCAAATCTGAAATTGAAATTATATGTTGCCGATAAAGCGGATTAGGCATGACCATTCCTTCCCATAAAAAAGCCCGCAACAGGCGGGCGTTTCAAGC
>NZ_JBQCTZ010000382.1:0-1710 GCF_051963715.1 Neisseria sp. P0001.S005
AATGCGCGTACGCCTTTGCGTTCTTGTTCGCTCAGGGCAGATACGTTGCCTTTCAGGTAGTCGTCCCAACGGGTCGGAGTCAGCAGGGTACGTTCAAACGCGCCCAATGCAGTGGTGATGTTTTTAAAGGAAACCGCGCCGTCTTCAGGGAATGCGGCTTTGAATTTTTCTTGGTATTCAGGGATACCGGCGATTTTGGCGGCGGCATCGGCTTCGGTCGCGTTGGCCATTTCAACCGGGTTGAGCAATGGGCCGCCGGCTTGTTCTTCCACATCGGCGGCACGGCCGTCCCAGAATTGGCTTCCCAACAAGGCGGCATTCAGGGCAGTCGGGGGGTTACGGGCGCCGAATTGGCTTTTGTGGCCCGCGCTGGTCGGCATGTTGTCTACGCCAGCAGTTGCCAAGTTGTGGCAGGAGTTACAGCTGACGGTGTTGCCTTTGGACAGGCGGGTTTCGTACCAAAGTTGTTGGCCGAGTTTGACCTGCTCTTCGGTAAACGGACGGATTTTTTGCATTTCGGCCGCATCAGGCAAAGGTTTGAACACGGTTTGCGCGCGTTCCAACAGGGCTTTGTCTTCGGCAGAAACATCGGCGGAATTTTGAGGGGCCGAAACAGCGGCGGTGCTTGCGGCAGCATCGGCAGCGCTCGCGGCAGAAGCCGCTTGAGGGGTTTCGGTTGTTTGAGCCGTTTTCTCGCCGCAGGCGGTCAACGCGGCAGAAACGGCCAAAGCCAAAGCGATTTGGTGGAGTTTTAAACGTGGCATAGGAGGGTTCCTTTGTTATGCGTTTGTTATGTCATGGATTGCTGATTGCACCAGCAATATGCCAACTATAAAAGATAAGGCGGTTTTAATTTTTGTTGTAAATCAACCTTTTAAATTTGATAAATTCTGAAAATATCACTGATAGGGAAATTTATACTATGGAACTTTTTTATTATTTATTTACAATTGCTTAGATAAATTAAGGCCGTCTGAAAAAATAAAATTCAGACGGCCTTATTCAGACGGCCTTTTAGTTTTTATTGATTACGTCCGTTATTTTATTTTAAAAAATCTTAATAAATATGGGGTTATTAAAAAATAAAAATAATTTGCGTTATTAAGCATAAAGCGTTATAAATGCGTTAACAAATGAACATTTCACTTTAGAGTTTTTTATGCTGATTGCTTTATTGATTATGCTGCGCGAGGGCATCGAAGCCGCCCTGATCGTCGGCATTGTTGCCAGTTTTTTGAAACAGTCGGGACACAGCGAGCTGATGCCGAAGGTTTGGCTGGGCGTGTTTTTGGCTTCGGTCATGTGTTTGGGTATTGGTTACGGCATTCATTCCGCTACCGGCGAGATTCCGCAAAAAGAACAGGAATTGGTGGTCGGCGCCATCGGCCTGGTGGCTGTGGCGATGCTGACGTACATGATTTTGTGGATGAAGAAGGCCGCGCGTTCGATGAAACAGCATCTTCAGGATTCTGTTCAGTCGGCCTTAAACCGCGGCAGCGGCCAGGGTTGGGCCTTGGTCGGCATGGCGTTTTTGGCTGTGGCGCGCGAAGGTTTGGAGAGTGTGTTTTTCCTGCTGGCCGTGTTCCAGCAAAGCCCGACGTGGTCTATGCCGATAGGCGCGGTGTTGGGTCTGTTGGTGGCGGTTGTCATCGGTACGCTGATTTATCAGGGCGGTATGCGCCTGAACTTGGCGAAGTTTTTCCGTTGGAC
>NZ_JBQCTZ010000383.1:0-1695 GCF_051963715.1 Neisseria sp. P0001.S005
AATGCGCGTACGCCTTTGCGTTCTTGTTCGCTCAGGGCAGATACGTTGCCTTTCAGGTAGTCGTCCCAACGGGTCGGGGTCAGCAGGGTACGTTCAAACGCGCCCAATGCGGTGGTGATGTTTTTGAAGGAAACGGCGCCGTCTTCAGGGAATGCGGCTTTGAATTTCTCTTGGTATTCAGGAATACCGGCGATTTTTGCGGCGGCATCGGCTTCGGTAGCGTTGGCCATTTCAACAGGGTTGAGCAATGGGCCGCCGGCTTGTTCTTCCACATCGGCTGCACGGCCGTCCCAGAATTGGCTGCCCAACAAGGCGGCATTTAGGGCAGTTGGGGAGTTACGGCCGCCGAATTGGCTTTTATGACCCGCGCTGGTCGGCATGTTGTCTACGCCGGCAGTTGCCAAGTTGTGGCAAGAGTTACAGCTGACGGTGTTGCCTTTGGACAGGCGGTTTTCGTACCAAAGTTGTTGGCCGAGTTTGACTTGTTCTTCGGTAAACGGACGAACTTGTTGCATTTCGGCTAAGTCAGGCAAAGGTTTGAACGTAGCTTGCGCGCGTTCCAACAGGGCTTTGTCTTCGTCAGAAACATTGGCAGAATTTTGAGGGGCTGAAACGGCGGCGGTGCTTGCGGCGGCATCGGCAGCGCTCGCGGCAGAAGCCGCTTGAGGGGTTTCGGTTGTTTGAGCGTTTTCTCGCCGCAGGCGGTCAGCGCGGCAGAAACGGCCAAAGCCAAAGCGATTTGGTGGAGTTTTAAACGTGGCATAGGAGGGTTCCTTTGTTATGCGTTTGTTATGTCATGGATTGCTGATTGCACCAGCAATATGCCAACTATAAAAGATAAGGCGGTTTTAATTTTTGTTGTAAATCAACCTTTTAAATTTGATAAATTTTGAAAATATAACTGATAGAGAATTTTATACTATGGAACTTTTTTATTATTTCTTTACAATTAGTTATAGTTTTTAAGGCCGTCTGAAAAAATAAAATTCAGACGGCCTTTTAGTTTTTATTGATTACGTTCGTTATTTTCTTTTAAAAAATCTTAATAAATATAGGGTTATTAAAAAATGAAAATAATTTGCGTTATTAAGCGTAAAGCGTTATAAATGCGTTAACAGATAAACGTTTCACTTTAGAGTTTTTTATGCTGATTGCTTTATTGATTATGCTGCGCGAGGGCATCGAAGCCGCCCTGATTGTCGGCATTGTTGCCAGTTTTTTGAAACAGTCGGGACACAGCGAGCTGATGCCGAAGGTTTGGCTGGGTGTGTTTTTGGCTGCGGCCATGTGTTTGGGTATTGGTTACGGCATTCATTCCGTTACGGGCGAGATTCCGCAAAAAGAACAGGAATTGGTGGTCGGCGTCATCGGCCTGGTGGCTGTGGCCATGCTGACGTACATGATTTTGTGGATGAAAAAGGCCGCACGTTCGATGAAACAGCATCTTCAGGATTCTGTTCAGTCGGCCTTGAACCGCGGCAGCGGCCAGGGTTGGGCCTTGGTCGGCATGGCGTTTTTGGCTGTAGCGCGCGAAGGTTTGGAGAGCGTGTTTTTCCTGCTGGCCGTGTTCCAGCAAAGCCCGACGTGGTCTATGCCGATAGGCGCGGTGTTGGGGCTATTGGTGGCGGTTGTCATCGGTACGCTGATTTATCAGGGCGGTATGCGCCTGAACTTGGCGAAGTTTTTCCGTTGGAC
>NZ_JBQCTZ010000384.1:0-1677 GCF_051963715.1 Neisseria sp. P0001.S005
AGCGCCATGGGCTTGCTCGGCGTAGCCTACCGCTACGGCGGCACATCGGCTTCTACCGGCTTTGACTGCAGCGGCTTCATGCAACACATCTTTAAACGCGCCATGGGCGTAAACCTGCCGCGCACCTCTGCCGAACAGGCACAAATGGGCGTTGCCGTGAGCCGTTCGGAATTGCAGCCGGGCGACATGGTCTTTTTCCGCACCATGGGTCGCGGTCGTATTTCCCACGTCGGCCTTTACATCGGCAACAACAATTTCATTCACGCACCGAGAACGGGCAAACGTATCGAAATTACCAGCCTCGGCCACAAATATTGGAACGGAAAATACGCCTTTGCCCGCCGCGTGAAGAAAAACGACCCATCCCGTTTCTTGAATTGAGGTGCACGATGGCGATGCCGCAAATGCCCAAATGGTATGACGACGACGGTCAGATTGTTTCCTGCACCGAAAAAGTCAAAGTCATGACCGAAAACTTGAACGAACTGTACCAAATAGCGCAGGACGCATTTGAAGACGCGCTGCTGATGGGTTGCTCCGAAAAACAGTTGCGCGAATACTTCCGCGAGTTAATGGCCGGGCTGGAAAACCCTTATCAAAAAAACAGTTAGTTCTTCAATCCATACAAAAAAGGCCGTCTGAAAATTTTTCAGACGGCACTTTCTTATTCTTACTCCCTTATAGCTGCATAAAATGGCTGTAACCATACATTGATATAATCGTCAGGATTACCATTCCACTCTGCATCAAAACCTTGTTGCCGCAATAAAGAAACAATACGGTCTGCTAATTCGATGATTCCGCTTTCGTCATCTCCAATCATGCCATAGTTCAAATATAAGCAACCATATTCTCTTGCACGGTTTTTATTAGGCTCTGTATAAAAGCAGTAACCCACAAAGCGATTGCGGTCAGGCTGACGCTCTAGTCTATCAAAACATTCAGCAATACATTCACCGACAGTATAACTTGCATTCGGTATCGCAATAATATCTGCGCACTCCAGTTGCGCAAAAGCTTTTTTAATTGCCGCCGTGGTTTTTCTCCATATTGCAGTATCAGCACGCTGATCGGGAAATTTAGGTGGTGGCGGAGGCTCAGGAAGTGGATACCCTGTCAATTTACTAAGTAGTTGTTGGACAGCTTTTTGCTCACTGAGGTTATCTATACAGTCTATAACATGCTTATGATTTCCGGCTGACTCCAACGTAGCCAAGTCTGCCCCATTATCGATAAGAAATTGTACAATTTCAGTATCAGGACAAAACTCTGCAGCTATCCAAAGCGGAGAGCGAGGGTGTTCCCCTTTACTGATTTGATTGATTGGGCAGCCTGCTCCTACTAAAAATTTTACCAATTCAAAATTGACATTCCCGCAACTGTCGGCAATGAGAGCTTCATGTAGTGCGTTAAAACCGTAGCTGTTTATAGTAAAAATAGATTTTGGATCGACTTGAACAATATCCTGCACAGCAGCCAAATCGCTAGCACGTGCGGCACTGCAAATGTTAGAGTATTTCGGCATAGGATTCTCCTTTTAATAATATGCAGTATATTTCCAATTTATCATCAACCCAATTTTACGAAGAACATATTTTTAGGGGCTGACGTAGATTAGCCCTAAATTCCACACCAATCCTGCAGAATTTTAAGCTGTTGAGATGGTGTGCCGAAATT
>NZ_JBQCTZ010000385.1:0-1606 GCF_051963715.1 Neisseria sp. P0001.S005
ATGACAATCAGCCAAAACGCCAATACGACATACCAAACCAAATCAGGCAACTGCCAACCGCCGGCATAGGCAATCACACCAAACACCAGCGTTGAAGCCAAATAATGATTGATTTTCAGCTTATCTAAGCCGCTCATGCGGGCATATTCCCACAAAGTCAACATAGCGATCAGGCCGCAAAACGCTGCCCATAGCCACATAGGTGCATAAAACAGCATACCCAGCATCAGCGGCAAAAGCCACAGCGCCGTTAAAATCCGTTGTTTCAACATAGTTCTCAACCCCGTTGCTGCTCAACCGGCAGCTGTTCGGAAGTCCGCCCAAAGCGGCGTTCCCGTTTTTGGAAAGAAACAATCGCCTCGTTCAGTGATTTCTCATTAAAATCAGGCCACAGCGTATCCGTAAAATACAATTCCGCGTACGCCATCTGCCACAGCAGAAAATTACTGATGCGCGTCTCCCCGCCGGTTCGGATAAACAAATCCGGCTCAGGTGCATCGCCCAACATCAAATAGCGCGACAACGCCTCTTCCGTAATCTCAGTGACACCTTCGGCAATCAACTGATTTGCCGCCTGCAAAATATCCCAGCGGCCGCCATAATCGGCAGCAATGCTCAAAGTCAAACCGGTATTGTTTGCCGTCAACGCCTCTGCCGCCTCAATCCCCTTCAGGATTTCAGCATTAAACCGCTCACGGCTGCCAATGACCCTCAAGCGCATATTGTTATCGTGCAAACGGCGCACCTGCTTTTGCAAAGCCTGCAAAAACAGCCCCATCAGAAAAGAAACCTCTTCCTCGGGGCGTCGCCAGTTTTCAGTCGAAAAAGCAAACACGGTCAAATACCGCACACCCAGTTCAGCACAATGCTTCACCATGTTCTCCAGCGCATCCAAGCCGCGCTTATGCCCCATCACACGGGGAAGAAAACGCTTCTTTGCCCAACGTCCGTTGCCGTCCATAATCACAGCAATATGTCGGGGGATGGCAGAGTGTTCCAAAATCGTCTGCGTACTGCTTTTCATGTCTGCCTTTCAGGGAGCAAACCGTCCAAAGACCGTCTGAACGGTTTGCACACAGGATTAAATCGCCATCAAATCTTCTTCTTTGGCAGCCAAGAGCTTATCTGCCTCAGCAATGTATTTGTCGGTCAACTTCTGAACCGCTTCCTCACCACGGCGTGCTTCATCTTCAGAAATCTCTTTGTCTTTCAACAATTTTTTGATGTGGTCGTTTGCATCACGGCGCACATTGCGGATAGACACACGGCCTTCTTCAGCCTCGCCGCGTACTACTTTGATCAAATCTTTACGGCGTTCCTCAGTCAGCATAGGCATAGGGACACGGATCAAATCGCCGACAGAAGCAGGGTTCAGGCCCAAGTTAGAATCACGAATCGCTTTCTCAACTTTTGCAGCCATATTGCTCTCGAAAGGTTTCACACCAATCGTACGCGCATCCAAAAGCGTCACGTTCGCCACTTGGCTCACAGGCACCATGCTGCCCCAGTATTCCACTTCCACTTGATCAAGCAGGCCGGTATGCGCACGGCCGGTACGCACTTTAGCCAAATTGTCTTTCAATACTTCCAGAGAACGCTGCATTTT
>NZ_JBQCTZ010000386.1:0-1598 GCF_051963715.1 Neisseria sp. P0001.S005
AAACCCACCCTGATTAAATTTTGGGCAAGTTGGTGTCCTTTGTGTTTGTCCGAATTGGGACAAACCGAAAAATGGGCGCAAGATACAAAATTCGGTTCTGCCAACCTGATTACCGTTGCCTCGCCCGGTTTTCTACATGAGAAAAAAGACGGTGACTTCCAGAAATGGTATGCCGGTTTGAACTATCCCAAGCTGCCCGTCGTGACCGACAACGGCGGCACCATCGCCCAAAGCCTGAATATCAGTGTTTACCCTTCTTGGGCGTTAATCGGTAAAGACGGCGACGTGCAGCGCATCGTCAAAGGCAGCATCAACGAAGCGCAGGCATTGGCGTTAATCCGCGACCCGAATGCCGATTTAGGTCGTCTGAAAAATTCGTTCTACAAACCCGACACACAGAAAAAGGATTCAGCAATCATGAATACGCGCACCATCTATCTCGCCGGTGGCTGCTTCTGGGGCTTGGAAGCCTATTTCCAACGCATAGACGGCGTGGTTGACGCAGTATCCGGCTATGCCAACGGCAAAACGGAAAACCCAAGCTACGAAGACGTTTCCTACCGCGATACAGGCCATGCCGAAACCGTCAAAGTCACCTACGATGCCGACAAACTCAGCCTAGACGACATCCTGCAATATTTCTTCCGCGTCGTTGACCCGACCAGCCTCAACAAACAAGGCAACGACACCGGCACGCAATACCGCAGCGGCGTATACTACACCGACCCCGCCGAAAAAGCTGTCATCGCCGCCGCCCTCAAACGCGAGCAGCAAAAATACAAACAGCCCCTTGTCGTCGAAAACGAGCCGCTGAAAAACTTCTACGATGCCGAGGAATACCATCAGGACTACCTGATTAAAAACCCCAACGGCTATTGCCACATTGACATCCGCAAAGCCGACGAACCGCTGCCGGGCAAAACCAAAGCCGCCCCGCAAGGCAAAGGCTTCGACGCGGCAACGTATAAAAAACCCAGTGATGCCGAACTCAAACGCATCCTGACCGAAGAGCAATACCAAGTGACCCAAAAAAGCGCGACCGAATACGCCTTCAGCCACGAATACGACCATCTGTTCAAACCCGGCATTTATGTGGACGTCGTCAGCGGTGAACCCCTGTTCAGCTCCGCCGACAAATTCGATTCCGGCTGCGGCTGGCCGAGCTTCACTCACCCGATTAACGCCTCTGCTGTTACCGAACACGACGATTTCAGCTACAACATGCGCCGCACCGAAGTGCGCAGCCATGCCGCCGACTCACACTTGGGACACGTTTTCCCCGACGGCCCGAAAGACAAAGGCGGCCTGCGCTATTGCATCAACGGCGCGAGCCTGAAATTCATCCCGCTGGAACAAATGGACGCGGCAGGCTACGGCGCGTTGAAAGGCAAAGTGAAATAACGGATTGAATCAAAAAAGGCCGTCTGAAAAAGATTTCAGACGGCCTTTTTAATTTGTCGGATGCAAAGGGTTGGTTTCTTATCTATCAAAAAATCTCAATAACTAAGAAAGTGCGCCCTGCAAAAACCTTTTAAATTCGTTTTGCCAACTCTTCGGCTTTACCCACATACAACGCAGGGGTCAGCTCAAGCAATTTG
>NZ_JBQCTZ010000387.1:0-1597 GCF_051963715.1 Neisseria sp. P0001.S005
CTCAAAACCGGCGTTGCCATTTCAGACGACGTGGATGCCGTACTGGCTCAAAGCGATGTCCTCATCGACTTTACCCGCCCCGAGCCAACCCTAAAACACCTGCAAAAATGCGTGGAAAAAGGCGTCAACATCATCATCGGCACCACCGGTTTCGACGACGCAGGCAAAGCCGCCATCCAAGCCGCAGGCGAAAAAACAGGCGTTGTTTTTGCAGCCAATTTCAGCGTCGGCGTCAACCTGACCTTCCACATCCTCGACACCGTCGCCCGCGTGTTAAACGAAGGCTACGACATCGAAATCATCGAAGGCCACCACCGCCACAAAGTCGATGCCCCAAGCGGCACTGCGTTGCGCATGGGTGAAGTCATTGCCGATGCACTCGGCCGCGACCTCAAAGAATGCGCCGTTTACGGCCGCGAAGGCCACACCGGCCCGCGCGATCCGTCCACCATCGGTTTTGCCACCGTCCGCGCAGGCGACATCGTCGGCGACCACACCGCCCTCTTCGCCACAGACGGCGAGCGCGTGGAAATTACCCACAAAGCCAGCAGCCGCATGACTTTTGCCGCCGGTGCCGTACGCGCCGCAGTTTGGGCAAACGGCAAAAAAGGCCTGTACGATATGCAAGACGTACTGGGTTTGAAAAACCGATAAACCCGCATCATCAGGTTTCATACCTTACAAGGCCGTCTGAAAGCACAACGTCGATTTTCAGACGGCCTTATTAAAAAGAAAGCCCCATTATGTCCTATCAACAAATCACCATCAACGTCAACGATGCCGTCGCCGAACGCCTTGCCGACGCGCTGATGGAACACGGCGCATTGTCCGCCGCCATTGAAGATGCCTACGCCGGTACAGAAAACGAGCAGGCTATTTTCGGCGAGCCGGGCATGCCGACCGAGCAAATCTGGCAACAAAGCAAAGTCATTGCCCTTTTCGGCGAAAGCGACGACGCCGCTTCCATTATCGAAGCCGCCGCGCATGAATGCGGTTTGAACGATTTGAAATACACCGGCGAAATCCTTGAAGATCAAGACTGGGTACGCCTGACCCAAGCGCAATTCGACCCGATTCAAATTTCCGACCGCCTGTGGATTACCCCATCTTGGCACGAAGCGCCCGACGGCAACGCCGTCAACCTGCAACTCGACCCTGGCCTTGCCTTCGGCACAGGCAGCCATCCGACCACCCGCCTCTGCCTCAAATGGCTGGACACGCAGCTCAAAGGCGGTGAAAGCGTATTGGACTACGGCTGCGGCTCAGGCATTTTGGCCATTGCCGCCCTCAAACTCGGCGCAGGCTCCGCCATCGGCGTAGATATTGACGAACAAGCCATCCGTGCCAGCAAAGACAATGCCGCGCAAAACAACGTCGATGCGCAGTTCTACCTGCCGGACGGCCTGCCGCAAGGTCAATTTGATGTCGTTGTCGCCAACATTCTGGCAAACCCGCTGCGTATGCTCGGCGAAATGCTTGCCGCGCGTACCAAACAAGGCGGCCGCATTGTCTTGTCCGGCCTTTTGGACGAACAAGTCGAAGAACTCAGCGGCATTTACAGCCAATGGTTCGACATCGAGCCTGCCGAAATCGAAGA
>NZ_JBQCTZ010000388.1:0-1597 GCF_051963715.1 Neisseria sp. P0001.S005
CAAATTGCTTGAGCTGACCCCTGCGTTGTATGTGGGTAAAGCCGAAGAGTTGGCAAAACGAATTTAAAAGGTTTTTGTAGGGCGCACGTTCTTAGTTATTGAGATTTTTTGATAGATAAGAACCAGCTTTCTACATTCGACAAATTAAAAAGGCCGTCTGAAATCTCTTTCAGACGGCCTTTTTCGATTCAAACCGTTATTTCACTTTGTCTTTCAATGCGCCGTAGCCGGCAGCGTCCATTTCTTCCAAAGGAATGAATTTCAAACTTGCGCCGTTGATGCAGTAGCGCAGGCCGCCTTTGTCTTTCGGCCCGTCGGCGAAGACGTGTCCCAAGTGCGAGTCGGCGGCATGGCTGCGCACTTCGGTGCGGCGCATGTTGTAGCTGAAATCGTCGTGTTCGGTAACGGCTGAGGCGTTAATCGGGTGGGTAAAGCTCGGCCAGCCGCAGCCGGAATCGAATTTGTCGGCGGAGCTGAACAGGGGTTCGCCGCTGACGATGTCCACATAAATGCCGGGTTTGAACAAGTGGTCGTATTCGTGGCTGAAGGCGTATTCGGTCGCGCTGTTTTGGGTAACTTGGTATTGCTCTTCGGTCAGGAGGCGTTTGAGTTCGGCGTCGCCGGGTTTTTTATATGTTGCCGCGTCGAAGCCTTTGCCTTGCGGGGTGGCTTTGGTTTTGTCCGGCAGCGGTTCGTCGGCTTTGCGGATGTCGATGTGGCAGTAGCCGTTGGGGTTTTTAATCAGGTAGTCTTGATGGTATTCCTCGGCGTCGTAGAAGTTCTGCAGTGGTTCGTTTTCAACGACGAGGGGTTGTTGGTATTTTTGCTGCTCGCGTTTGAGCGCGGCGGCGATAACGGCTTTTTCGGTAGGGTCGGTGTAGTACACGCCGCTGCGGTATTGCGTGCCGATGTCGTTGCCTTGTTTGTTGAGGCTGGTCGGGTCAACGACGCGGAAGAAATATTGCAAGATGTCGTCTAGGCTGAGTTTGTCGGCATCGTAGGTGACTTTGACGGTTTCGGCATGGCCTGTATCGCGGTAGGAAACGTCTTCGTAGCTTGGGTTTTGCGTTTTGCCGTTGGCGTAGCCGGATACTGCGTCAACCACGCCGTCTATGCGTTGGAAATAGGCTTCCAAGCCCCAGAAGCAGCCGCCGGCAAGGTAGATGGTGCGCGTATTCATGATTGCTGAATCCTTTTTCTGTGTGTCGGGTTTGTAGAACGAGTTTTTCAGACGGCCTATATCGGCATTCGGGTCGCGGATTAAAGCCAATGCCTGCGCTTCATTGATACTGCCTTTGACGATGCGCTGCACGTCGCCGTCTTTGCCGATTAACGCCCACGAAGGGTAAACGCCGATATTCAGGCTTTGGGCGATGGTGCCGCCGTTGTCGGTCACGACGGGCAGCTTAGGATAGTTCAAACCGGCATACCATTTTTGGAAGTCGCCGTCTTTTTTCTCGTGCAGAAAACCGGGCGAGGCAACGGTAATCAGGTTGGCAGAACCGAATTTTGCATCTTGAGCCCATTTTTCGGTTTGTCCCAATTCGGACAAACACAAAGGACACCAACTTGCCCAAAATTTAATCAGGGTGGGTTT
>NZ_JBQCTZ010000389.1:0-1549 GCF_051963715.1 Neisseria sp. P0001.S005
ATCGCGCTGTCTTATGCCATGCTCGGCGCGTTTGCCATGGCCATCACGCATTCCGGCCTGCCGCAACAGCTCGCCGGCGTAATTATCCGCAAACTCAACGGCGGTGAAGGCAATGCGAAAGGCGAAGGCGCGGTCAAATGGCTGCTGCTGGCGATTATTTTGTGCATGGGCGTGATGAGCCAAAACGTTGTGCCGATTCATATCGCATTTATCCCGATGATTATTCCGCCGCTGCTGTTGGTGTTCAACCGCTTGAAACTCGACCGCCGCTTGGTGGCTTGTGTGATTACGTTTGGCTTGGTAACGACTTATATGTTCCTGCCTTACGGTTTCGGCGCCATCTTCTTGAACGACATCATGTTGGGCAATATCCGCTCGGCAGGCATGGACACCAACGGCATCAATGTAATGCACGCAATGGCGATTCCGGCTTTGGGCATGGTGTCCGGCTTGCTGCTGGCCTTTTTGCACTACCGCAAACCACGCATTTATCAAAACAATACCACTGACACGGAAGACAACCGTGCGGCAGTGCAACAACAAGAGCCTTCAACCTATCGCAGCTTGGTGGCGGCCGTGGCAATTGCCGTGTGTTTTGCCATTCAGCTTTTGTATGATGACTCGCTGGTATTGGGCGCTATGTTGGGCTTTGCCGTGTTTATGATGTTGGGCGTGATGAACCGTTCCGCTGCCAGCGATGTCTTCGGCGAAGGCATCAAAATGATGGCGATGGTTGGCTTTATTATGATCGCGGCACAAGGTTTCGCCGCCGTCATGAACGCGACCGGCGAGATTCAGCCTTTGGTCGAACACAGCATGGCTTTGTTCGGCGGCAATAAAGGCATGGCCGCATTGACCATGTTGTGCGTCGGTTTGCTGGTGACCATGGGTATCGGCTCGTCCTTCTCGACTCTGCCGATTATTACCGCGATTTATGTGCCTTTGTGCATCAGCTTGGGCTTCTCTCCTATGGCAACCATCGCCATCGTCGGCACAGCAGGCGCGCTGGGTGATGCAGGCTCCCCTGCTTCCGACTCAACGCTCGGCCCGACCATGGGTTTGAATGCCGACGGTCAGCACGACCACATCCGCGATTCGGTTATCCCGACCTTTATCCACTACAATATCCCGCTGATGGCTGCCGGCTGGATTGCCGCAATGGTGCTTTGATATGAGCGATATTCAGGAATTGGAACACCGCGTCACCGAGCTGGAAATTCGGACGGCCTTGCAGGAAGATTTAATCGGCAGCCTGAATGACACCATCGCCAAGATGCAGCAGGCTTTGGATTTGCAGCAAGGCCAGTTGCGGCTTCTGTATCAACGGATGCAGGACAAAGGCGCAAACGGCGAACGCGAACCGTACAGCCTGCGCGATGAGATTCCGCCGCATTATTGATAAACTGAAAAAGGACGTGTTTGATACACGCCCTTTTCTTTCATAACAAAGGCCGTCTGAAAGTCAATCAAGCTTTCAGACGGCCTGAGACCTTTGCAAAATTCCTTTCCTTCCAACAGCCGAAATCCAAACAAGGGTTTTCAGCTGTTT
>NZ_JBQCTZ010000390.1:0-1533 GCF_051963715.1 Neisseria sp. P0001.S005
TGGCTACTCAAATTGGCTTGCCAAGCTGGGTATCTGTTGATGCCGACAAATTGGAAGGTGTATTCAAAAATATGCCGGATCGCTCAGAATTGTCTGGCGATATTAATGAACAGCTGGTGGTAGAGTTCTACTCTAAATAATGCTAGCTCAATGAGGGACAGTTAAATGCAAAATAGCACAACCGAATTTTTGAAACCTCGTCAAATCGATGTAGATACTTTGTCTTCCACACGGGCCAAGGTGTCTATGCAGCCATTTGAACGTGGTTTTGGTCATACTTTAGGTAATGCTTTGCGTCGTATCTTACTGTCATCCATGAATGGCTTTGCCCCAACTGAAGTAGTTATTTCCGGCGTATTGCACGAATACTCTACTATTGATGGTGTTCAAGAGGATGTTGTTGACGTTCTCTTGAACATTAAAGGTATCGTATTCAAGCTTCACGGTCGTAACCAAGTTCAGTTGACTTTGAAAAAAACAGGTGCTGGTGCTGTTGTAGCCGGTGATATTGATTTGCCACACGATGTGGAAATCATCAATCCTGAACATGTTATTTGCCACTTGTCCGACAATGGTCAAATCGACATGGAAATTAAAGTAGAGCAAGGTCGTGGTTATCAATCTGTTTCAGGCCGTCGCGTATTGCGTGATGAGAACAAACAGATTGGTGCGATTCAGTTGGATGCGAGCTTTTCGCCCATCAGTCGTGTTAGCTTTGAAGTTGAACCTGCACGCGTAGAGCAACGCACGGATTTGGATAAATTGGTTTTGGATATTGAAACCAATGGTTCTATTGATCCAGAAGAAGCTGTACGTAGTGCCGCACGTATCTTAATTGACCAAATGTCTATTTTTGCAGATCTGCAAGGTACTCCGGTTGAAGAGGTTGAAGAAAAAGTGCCTCCTATCGATCCTATCTTGCTGCGTCCTGTAGATGATTTGGAATTAACTGTACGTTCAGCTAATTGTCTGAAAGCTGAAGATATTTACTATATTGGCGATTTGATTCAACGTACTGAAACCGAGCTTCTCAAGACCCCTAATTTGGGTCGTAAATCTTTGAATGAGATCAAAGAAGTGTTGGCCTCTAAAGGTCTGACATTAGGTTCCAAATTAGAAGCTTGGCCGCCTGTAGGCTTAGAAAAGCCGTAAGTTTGAAGATTAAAGGATAATGACATGCGTCATCGTAATGGCAACCGCAAATTAAACCGTACTAGCAGCCACCGTGCTGCGATGCTGCGCAATATGGCGAATTCCTTGTTGACTCACGAAACCATCGTGACAACTTTGCCTAAAGCAAAAGAATTGCGCCGCGTAGTTGAGCCCTTGATTACCTTGGGTAAAAAACCTTCTTTGGCAAACCGTCGTTTGGCTTTTGACCGCACTCGCGATCGTGATGTTGTAGTTAAATTGTTTGACGAATTGGGTCCACGCTTTGCTGCTCGTAACGGCGGCTATGTTCGTGTACTGAAATACGGTTTCCGTAAAGGCGACAATGCTCCTTTGGCATTGGTTGAATTGGTTGATAAAGCA
>NZ_JBQCTZ010000391.1:0-1523 GCF_051963715.1 Neisseria sp. P0001.S005
TCTGTTGCCGAACACGCTGCTTTGCTGAAATCCCTGCCTGTTGACGGCCTGCACATCGACTTGGTACGCGCTCCTGAACAGCTGGACGCATTTGCTGACTACGACAAAGTTCTGTCTGCCGGCGTTATCGACGGCCGCAACATTTGGCGCGCTAACCTGAACAAAGTTTTGGAAACTGTTGAGCCTCTGCAAGCCAAACTGGGCGACCGTTTGTGGATCTCCAGCTCTTGCTCTCTGCTGCACACTCCATTTGACTTGTCAGTTGAAGAAAAACTGAAAGCTAACAAACCTGACCTGTACTCTTGGTTGGCATTTACCCTGCAAAAAACCCAAGAATTGCGCGTTCTGAAAGCTGCATTGAACGAAGGTCGTGATTCTGTTGCCGAAGAACTGGCTGCCAGCCAAGCTGCTGCCGACTCCCGTGCCAACAGCAGCGAAATCCACCGTGCAGACGTTGCCAAACGCCTGGCCGATTTGCCTGCCAACGCAGACCAACGCAAATCTCCATTTGCCGACCGTATCAAAGCGCAACAAGCATGGTTGAACTTGCCTCTGCTGCCGACTACCAACATCGGTTCTTTCCCACAAACTACCGAAATCCGCCAAGCACGCGCAGCCTTCAAAAAAGGCGAACTGTCTGCCGCCGATTACGAAGCCGCGATGAAAAAAGAAATCGCCTTGGTGGTTGAAGAGCAAGAAAAACTGGACTTGGACGTACTGGTACACGGCGAAGCTGAGCGTAACGACATGGTTGAATACTTCGGCGAACTGTTGAGCGGTTTTGCATTCACCCAATACGGCTGGGTACAAAGCTACGGCTCACGCTGCGTTAAACCACCTATCATCTTCGGTGACGTAAGCCGTCCTGAAGCCATGACCGTGGCTTGGTCTACTTACGCACAAAGCCTGACCAAACGCCCGATGAAAGGCATGTTGACCGGCCCTGTAACCATTCTGCAATGGTCTTTCGTCCGCAACGATATTCCTCGCTCTACTGTGTGCAAACAAATCGCACTGGCTTTGAACGACGAAGTATTGGATCTGGAAAAAGCAGGCATCAAAGTCATCCAAATCGACGAACCTGCCATCCGCGAAGGTCTGCCTTTGAAACGCGCCGATTGGGATGCCTACCTGAACTGGGCAGGCGAATCCTTCCGCCTGTCCTCTACCGGTTGCGAAGACAGCACACAAATCCACACTCATATGTGCTACTCCGAGTTCAACGACATCCTGCCTGCCATCGCAGCTATGGACGCCGACGTCATCACCATCGAGACTTCACGTTCCGACATGGAACTCTTGACCGCGTTCGGCGAATTCAAATACCCGAACGACATCGGCCCGGGCGTTTACGACATCCACAGCCCACGCGTACCGACAGAAGCTGAAGTTGAGCATCTGTTGCGCAAAGCCATCGAGGTTGTACCGGTTGAACGTCTGTGGGTTAACCCAGACTGCGGCCTGAAAACACGTGGCTGGAAAGAAACTCTGGAACAACTCCAAGTGATGATGAACGTAACCCA
>NZ_JBQCTZ010000392.1:0-1500 GCF_051963715.1 Neisseria sp. P0001.S005
CTGGTTGCCAAACGCAAATCGTCCGAACTCTTCATGATCAATGTTTTGCTGGTTACTTTGGGCGTGGCCTATCTGACGGAGCTTGAAGGCCTGTCTATGGCATTGGGCGCATTCGTTGCCGGTATGCTGCTTTCCGAAACCGAATACCGTATTCAGGTGGAAGACGACATCCGTCCATTCCGCGATATCCTGCTGGGCTTCTTCTTCATTACCGTCGGTATGAAGCTGGATATTCAGGCGCTGATCGGCAACTGGCAGCAAATCCTGATTTTGTTGGCAATCCTGTTGGTCTTGAAAGCACTGGTCGTCTTCATCATCGCTTTGCGCATGAAAAACCCTACGAGCGACAGCCTCAAGAGTGCGCTTTATTTGGCACAAGGCGGCGAGTTCGGTTTCGTGATGCTGGCCATTTCCAGCAAAATCAATATGGTTTCGCCCGAATTGGAACAAGCAGCCACTGCAGCCGTCTTGCTCTCCATGATTGCCGCACCATTCATTTTGGGCAGCAGCGATGCCATCGTCAGCCGCTTTGTTAAATCCGACTGGGACATGAAAGCCTTGGACTTGCACTCCATGCTGGTGGAAACCATGAGCAAATCCGAACACGTCCTGATTATCGGTTTCGGACGCGGCGGTCAATCGGTTGCCCGTGTATTGGCGCAAGAAGGCATCCCCTACTTTGCCCTTGACTTGGACATTGCCCGCGTACAAGTGGCACGCAACGCAGGTGAACCAGTTTCCTTTGGCGATGCCAAACGCCGTGAAGTCTTGGAAGCCGCCGGCTTGGGACGCGCCAAAATGGTAGTCATCACGCTGAACAATATGCACGAGACCCAACATGTTCTCGGCAACATCATGTCCATGCATCCGAGTATGCCGGTTTATGTTCGCGCCACCAATGACGATTACGTTAAAACCTTTACAGAAATGGGTGCGGAAGAAACCGTCTCCGATACCAAAGAAACCAGCCTGGTGCTGGCAAGCTATGCCATGTTGGGTCACGGTCTCTCTTACAACCATGTTTATCAAACCATAACCCACATCCGTCACAGCCGCTATGCATCTTTGCAAGACTTGTTTGTCGGCAGTGATGATGACAGCTTCTCCGACGAAGACAGCAAGGCCGTCTGCCGCCATGCCTTCCCCTTGCAAGGCGAGGCACACGCCATCGGCAAAACCATCCGTGAATTGCCATTAGCAGCGCATTATCTGAAACTATTGTTTATCCGCCGCAATACCGGAAAAATCCAAGACCTTGACCCTGATTTTGTTTTGGAGAACGGTGATATTTTGGTTGTTGCAGGCAAGCAAGAAGAAATTATTTCCTTTGAAAACTGGTGCTTGCAGGGAGACATCTAATTATCGGCAAATAAATCTTGCGCGCATCAGGATTTTTTGGTTTAATAGCGTCTTCGCAATTTTGCGCATGGGTGATTAGCTCAGTTGGTAGAGCGTCTGCCTTACAAGCAGAATGTCGGCGGTTCGACTCCGTCATCACCC
>NZ_JBQCTZ010000393.1:0-1493 GCF_051963715.1 Neisseria sp. P0001.S005
GAAACTTATACGCTCAACCGTTTCAAAGATAAAGAATTGGTTTGGCGCGTGGCATTGTTGTTTATCAGTTTCAGCCTTGCCGTTTATCTGCTCTGCCCGAATTCGCGTAAAAAAGGCATCGTCTTTTTTATTCTCGGTGGAGGCGGCGCAACCATGTATCTGCTGGCGCGGATGTGGTTGCCCTTCAGTAAATAGTAGGGCCGTCTGAAAATATGGGATTGGCCGCAGGGCGATTCCTAAAACCCACTCACCTTAAGGAGAAATCCATGAATTTACACGAGTATCAGGCTAAAGAACTGCTGGCTAGCTACGGTTTGCCCGTACAAGGCGGTATTTTGGCACACAACGGCGAAGAAGCCGCTGCAGCTTACGACAAATTGGGCGGCAAATTCGCTGTTGTCAAAGCACAAGTACACGCCGGCGGCCGCGGTAAAGCGGGCGGCGTAAAAGTCGTTAAAAGCCGCGAAGAAGCTAAAGAAGTGGCTGAAAGCCTGATTGGCACCAACTTGGTAACTTACCAAACCGATGCCAACGGCCAACCTGTCAACAGCGTTTTGGTTTGCGAAGATATGTATCCTGTTCAAACCGAGCTGTACTTGGGTGCAGTGGTTGACCGTTCTACCCGCCGCGTTACATTCATGGCTTCTACCGAAGGTGGCGTGGAAATCGAAAAAGTTGCTGCCGAAACTCCAGAAAAAATCTTCAAAGTAACCGTTGATCCGCTGGTTGGCCTGCAACCTTGCCAAGCTCGCGAAGTTGCGTTCCAACTGGGCTTGAAAGACAAACAAATCAACGAGTTCGTCAAACTGATGACCGGCGCGTACAAAGCGTTTATCGAAAACGACTTCGCACTGTTTGAAGTAAACCCATTGGCAGTCCGTGAAAACGGCGACTTGGCCTGTGTGGACGGCAAAATCGGTATCGACAGCAACGCGCTCTACCGCCTGCCAAAAATTGCCGCTTTGCGCGACAAATCTCAAGAAAACGAACGTGAGCTGAAAGCTTCTGAATTCGACCTGAACTATGTTGCTCTGGAAGGCAACATCGGCTGTATGGTTAACGGTGCCGGTTTGGCGATGGCCACTATGGACATCATCAAACTCAAAGGCGGCCAACCTGCCAACTTCTTGGACGTTGGCGGCGGCGCAACCAAAGACCGCGTGGTTGAAGCGTTCAAACTGATTTTGGAAGACAAATCCGTTAAAGGCGTATTGATCAACATCTTCGGCGGTATCGTACGTTGCGACATGATTGCGGAAGCCATCGTGGCAGCCGTTAAAGAAATCAACGTCAACGTTCCTGTCGTTGTTCGTTTGGAAGGTAACAACGCCGAACTCGGCGCGAAAATCCTGAACGAATCAGGTCTGAAACTGACTTCTGCAGACGGCCTGAATGACGCAGCCGAAAAAATTGTTGCAGCCGTAAACGCCTAAGGAGAAAAGAATGAGCGTATTGATTAATAAAGACACCAAAGTATTGGTTCAAGGTTTCAC
>NZ_JBQCTZ010000394.1:0-1481 GCF_051963715.1 Neisseria sp. P0001.S005
CGGGTTTGACGGTAACTAATGCAACGATTTGGATGCTTGACATATTTGTCTCCTACTGTTTTTCAGACGGCCTTTGTTGAAAGCAAAAGGCCGTCTGAAAGATACAGCGTTAAATTTTCAAAATACGCTCGCCGCGGCCGATACCGGCTGCGCCTGTGCGTACGGTTTCCAAAATTTGAGCGCGACCGACTGTCTCGAGGAAAGAGTCGAGTTTTTCGGTTGAGCCTGTGATTTCAATGGTGTAACTGCGGTCTGTTACGTCAATGACGCTGCCGCGGTAGATTTCGGTCAATCGCAGGAATTCGTCGCGGTCTTTGCCTACGGCGCGGACTTTTACCAACATCAGCTCACGTTCGACAAAACGGCTTTCGTTCAAATCGACCACTTTGATAACTTCAATCAGTTTGTTGAGTTGTTTGGTGATTTGCTCTATAACGTGTTCGTCGCCATGGGTAACGATGGTCATGCGAGACAAGGTTTTGTCTTCGGTTGGTGCAACAGCCAGGGAGTCGATGTTGTAATCGCGTGCGGAGAACAAACCTACCACACGGCTCATCGCACCTGATTCGTTTTCCATCAGAATAGATAAGATATGTCGCATTTTTCTCTCCTTACGCTGACAATGTTTCGCGCATATGCGGCGGCAGAACCATCTCGTCCAAGCCTTTGCCGTTGCCGACCATAGGCAGTACGTTTTGTTTCTTGTCGGTCAAGAAATCGAGGAATACCAGGCGGTCTTTTTGGTTTAATGCTTCCAGCAATGCGCCTTCTACATCGGATTTCTTGTCCACGCGGATGCCGATATGGCCGTAGGCTTCAGCCAGTTTGACAAAATCAGGCAATGAATCGAAATAGGTTTCTGATTCACGGTTGCCGTAATAAAGTTCTTGCCATTGGCGGACCATGCCGAGGTAGCCGTTGTTCAGGGTAACGACGTTAACTGGAACGCGGTATTGGAAGCAGGTGGACAGCTCTTGGATGTTCATCTGAATCGAACCTTCGCCGGTGATACAGAATACATCTTGATCAGGAGCAGCCAGTTTCGCACCGATGGCATATGGCAAGCCTACGCCCATTGTGCCTAAACCGCCGGAATTGAGCCATTGGCGCGGACGCTCGAATGGGTAATATTGAGCGGTAAACATTTGGTGCTGACCGACGTCGGAAGTAATGATGGCAGAATTATTGGTGATTTCGGCCAGTTTTTGAATGACGTATTGCGGTTTGATGATTTCGCTTTCATTATCAAACCACAGGCAGTTGCGCGAACGCCACTCTTCAATGCTTTTCCACCATTTATCCAATGAGTCGGCTGTAGGTGCAGATTCTTGCTTGCCCCACAATTGAATCATTTCGGACAATACGTTTTTCACGTCGCCGACAATCGGGATATCCACTTTGACACGTTTGGCAATGCTGGACGGGTCAACGTCGATATGAATAATTTTTTTGGCTTTTTCAAAGAATTTGGACGGTACGGA
>NZ_JBQCTZ010000395.1:0-1456 GCF_051963715.1 Neisseria sp. P0001.S005
TTGGGTGCCGTCGCGGTTGCGCCAGCGTTGGATGTCGGTGGCGGCTTGGACGCTTAAGGGCAGGAGTAGGGCAAGGGCGAGCAGGGTGGGTTTCATGTTGTGGCTTTCTGTTAAGGCCATCTGAAAGGGTATGTGCTTTCAGACGGCCTGATGTTTATCGGCGTTTGGCAGCTTTTTTGCTTGGCGCAGCAGCAGGTTTTTGCGGCTCGATGATGACGGTACTCATGCGCTCGTCGGTCAACATCCGGGCGGCGGCCTGTACTTCTTGCGCGCTGACTGCCTGTAAGCGGCGGTGGATTTCTTGTTCGTCGGTATATTGTAGACCGCGCGCTTCGAGGCGGCCCATAATGGAGGCTTGGGAAGACATGGAGTCTTTGGCGTAGATTTCGTTGACTGCTGCCTGGGTTTTGACGCGCTGCAATTCTTCTTCGGAAACGCCGTGGTCGGCAATGTCTTTGATTTCTTGGCGCAGCTGGGCAATCAGAGTCTCGGTTTTCACGCCTTCGGCAGGCATGGCCATTACGCTGAACAGCGGCATTTCACGGCTGATGATGTCGTAATGCGTTCCTGCGTTCAATGCGGTTTGTTTGCCGCGCACGAGGTTTTTGTCAAAACGGCTGGACGCGTTGCCTGCCAAAATATCGGAGAGGACGTCGAGGGCGAAAGGCATCGTGTCATCGAATTTTTGGAGTTTCGGCACACGGAAGTTGATGGCAATCAGCGGTTGGTGTGTGACCGGAGAAGTGGCTTTGACCGTAACAGGCTTGCGCAAATAGGGTTCGGTATGGAGTTTGTTGCGCGGCGGCTGGGCTTTGGCCGGAATATCGCCAAAGAGTTTGGCGGCCGTCTGAAGCGTTTGTTTGGCATCGACATCGCCGACAATGACCAATACGGCATTGTTGGGCGCGTAATATTGTTTGTACCACGCGCGCAGGTCGTCGGCTTTTAGGGTGTGCAAATCTTTCATGTAGCCGATGACGGAGGCGCGCATGGACGGTTGGGTAAAGGCAGCAAGGTAGGCTTGTTCCCACATTTTGCCGTCGGCCGTGTCTTCCGTGCGTTGGCGGCGTTCTTCACGGATGACGTTCATCTCGTTGAGGAACTCTTTGTCGCTGAAGTTGAGGTTGTGCATTCGGTCGGCCTCGAGCTTCAGAATCTCGGGCAGGTTGGCGGCGGCGACGTTTTCGTAATACACCGTTTCATTGCGGTTGGTATAGGCATTGTTTTGCCCGCCCAGCTCGGATACGCGGCGGTTGAATTCGCCGGAGGGAACGTCTTTCGTGCCTTTAAACATCATGTGTTCCAAAGCGTGGCTCAGGCCGCTTTTGCCTGGTTTTTCATCCACGCTGCCGATTTTGTACCAAATCTGCGAAACGGCTACAGGCGCGCGGTGGTCTTCTTTGACGATGATTTTCAGACCGTTGGGCAGGGTTTCAGAAAGCGTCTGCGCCCATGA
>NZ_JBQCTZ010000396.1:0-1450 GCF_051963715.1 Neisseria sp. P0001.S005
ATTTTTTTTTCTAAACGGCTATCCCAAACATCCAAGCAATCATAACTAACATTTTCAATATTTTCTAACGCACTTTTAGGACAGACTTCTTTTTTATGCTCTATATTTTCCTGTGCAAAACATGAACCTGCCCCTAATAGGCAAACAGAAAGAAATAATGCTTTTTTCATTTTTTAAATTCCTTAAATTTGTAATAAATTACTCTATTTCATATAGCGATACTGATCGAATTTATCATTCATAATATTTTACCTATTTTCAATAAAATGCCATTTACCATTACGCCAGCAATAATGATCCTGGGAGTATTCCATTGAATTTTTCCGATAATCAACGTAAATACAGTTTTTTTCGCTAGCATGAATTTCGCCAAGCTGGGCAATATCTTTAGTTTCCTCAAATTGTTTAGTTTCAGGATTGAACATATAAAGTTCATTACCATTAATTGCTGACGCTGCAACAGAAAAACCCTTTAAAATAATATCAGGGTACCCATCATTATTTAAGTCTTGTATTTGAACCAAATGATCTGCAGTCAGAGGGGGATGTGACATACTTTCAATAATTTGTATTTTTTTAGTTTTTTTATTTGTAATGACAGTCTGATAATCCATATCAGAAAGTGGTTTTATCTTAATTTCAAAAGAAAAATTTGCAACTGGTGGATAAACACTTTCTTTTCCAACTACGTTTCCACTTTGCACAGCGCACGCAGTAGAAAATAAAGAAAGTGCAATGAAAGGAATTGTGAATAGCTTTTTATATTGCATTGCTCCTCCTAGGGAAATGTGATTTTTTTCAAATTACATCATAACCTTAAATTAAGATATAAATCAAATATTTTTATCAAAATTTTCTAATGTTTTTATATGAAATAATTTCTGTTCCACATTACAAACAAGCTCTTTTACATCATAAGAATTTTTTAACCCACCGGTAATATCATTTAATGGATTAAAACAAGCTTCATCCTTATAAGCAGAGTACGTTTTTCTTAACTTAGAAAAATAACTTGAAGGAAATTTTTCAACTAATTTATTTTTTTTGTTTTCAATTTGTAATTTTTTGTATTTTTCATCTATTGCATTATCTAAGCTAAGAGATAAACTATACAAACATTCATTTCCAATTTTATGTAGTTGATCATATTTTTCTACATTGCATAGAGTATATGTTTTCTCATCGATTAACTTCTTAATAGTATCTTTAAAAACAGAAAGTGTTGAAAAATCCTGAGCAAAACAAGAACCAGTTCCTAATAGGCAAATAGAAAGAAATAATGCTTTTTTCATGTCAAACTCCTTAAATTTGTAATGGCTTAGCCCATTATAGCAATACCCATTTTTAAAACTCATAAATTTACATTTTATTGATCACAATATTCTAGCACCATTTTGAAAACTTAGTACTAATAAATAATTATCAATCAGATTTCAAAGATAAAATTTAA
>NZ_JBQCTZ010000397.1:0-1429 GCF_051963715.1 Neisseria sp. P0001.S005
CTTCGTTTTACCGGTGGCGATCATTTAACCCCTAAAGATGGTTTTAAATATTATCTACATCAAGCTATGATGGTAAATGAATTGCGTGGGGGTATGGTGCATATGAAATGTCTAATGCTGTAAATGGTTCTAGTGGTCCAAGCTTTGGTGGAATTCAATTTGATGTGGGATCTAATAAAAATGGCCAAAAGTTATTAGAAAAAATACTTCATCATGCCAAAGATAATGCAGGAAATTCTTTTTTATCAGAATCTGAGATGACGCAGCTTCATCGGATATACAAACCATTTAATGATGTCAAGACTAAGGAAGGAAAGATAGCAACTCGGGGAATGAGTGATGAAGATAAAGCATTCTACAAGCAAATCAAGCCCAAATTGGATGCTGCTCTATCATCCCCGACAGGAATAAAATTAATTAATGAAAACTATAATGAAAATTTAGATGATAAAATTTTAAATGTAGAGGAAAAGATTAGTAATGTTAAAAATAAAGTAAATAGAGAATTTTTGAATAACAGCATGCAGGCAAAGGTCTTTATTGCGGATATTGGCAATCAATATGGTGCAAAAGTTAATGAGGCTCTTGTTAAGTTTATTACACAAACAGAAAAAGACAATGGAGTCACTTTGCCTGGAAATAAAACTGTAAAAGTGCATGGTCAGCTTGATATGGAAGATTTAAAAAATTTTCGTATGAGTACTGCATATGGAATCAAACACCCAGCAGATGCAAAACGTCGGGACGAAAACATCGAAAGAATCACAGCTCCAACTCGTCAGCAAGAACATTCCAAATCTTCTGAGGGTAATGAGAGACCAGCTGATAAACTTCAAGCTTTAATTCAAGGCTTTAAAAACGACAAAGATGGTACGTTCACAGCCAAAGCATTGGCTGACAATGCTGATGTGGTGGTAAACTTCAGAGCCGAACAGCAAGCGGTGTTGAAAGAGCGCAGCCAACAGCAGCATGAGGTTGCTAAAGATACGCTGCAGATTCAAGAAGAGCGCAGCTATGGCGGTAGATCGTTTAGTTAGAAAATATTTAATAACCTTAAACATCCTAATAGGAGTCTTTGTATGCAGAAATTATTTACTTTAATGTCATTAACTTTATCAGTTGCGGCTTGTGCTGTATCTCCAATGGAAGAAACTGAAGATGTGATAAATAGTGGACTATATAATATTGATTTTCGTGCTGGAAACGGTAGGATTTATTGCGGTGGTGATGCGAAAGTATCTGATTTGGCTCAGGGTGTATCATGTCTGACTGAAATTAAAGGTAAACCTGTTTTACCGCGCCCCAACGATTGCGAACTTGAATGGGGGGGAACATTCTTCTTGGGTAAAACTGGTAAAGCAGATATGGTTTGTCATAGTGACTTTCCTTTTAATCCCAAAGCCCGTATCTTGAAAAATGGAGAAACAGT
>NZ_JBQCTZ010000398.1:0-1415 GCF_051963715.1 Neisseria sp. P0001.S005
TTGCCAAAGACGGAGTCAGGCGTGAATTTTGGGCAGCGAGGTTTTGCAATGTGCCGCACAGTGCCAACATTTGGTTAACGCCGGTTGCGCAGTCTTTCATGGAAGTATCGCCGGAACTCAACAGGGCGATGCAGTGCGCCAAACAGATTTGACCGGCTTCAACGCAATGTGCAGCCGCTTTGCGCGCAGCTTCGTAGGCGCGCGGTGCAGAATGCGCGTGACCAGCATGACCGGCGTGGTGTGCATGACCTGCATGGTCGTGAGCGCGGGCAAAAGAAGCGGCGGCGGTGAGGGAAACAGCAGCGGCGCTGCCGATAAATTGACGACGGTTCATAAGATAGAGTCCTTTTTGCTTTGTGAAATGATATTACGAATGATTAAATCTATTCGATAACAATAGGTTAACATATTCTTTGTTTGTAAACAATAAAGTCTGTTTGAGCTTTCAGACGGCCTTATGTTTGGATTTGCGCGTTAGGTTGATGTAGTTTTCTTTTCCTGTATCAGCAGCTTCAACAAAGCTGCCGTGCCATCAAGACTGTATCAGCATATCCAGCAATAAAGGTTTTTGCCAATAAAAAGAAAAGGCCGTCTGAAAAATATTCAGACGGCCTTTATTCAAACTAAAGCCTACATCAGATGACTTCTAAAATGAAGTACTGACGCAGTTTCTCGTACACATTATTTTGTACGTTGATACAACCATTGGTTATGATGCGGTCGGCCACGTGAGGGGAGACAATGCGTTCCATGCGTCTTTCCTGCGGCTTGAGCGTCCATACCCTGTGTAACGCAAACAGAAAGTCATTTTCTTCTTTGAAGCCGATAACCTCGCCACCGTAACCCGGTTTGCTGGTCATCATCGGCGTCATATTGAATTTGCCTTTCGGAGTGGTCTTGCCAATCAGTACCGGATGGCACTGACCGTCATCGGCAAAGCAAAGCTCCGCCTTAGCTGTATTGACCACAACTTTTTTACGCTGGATATAGTCACTGACAGCATCGGCAGCGGCCAAAGAATTCAGACCTGCTGCCAAGGCTATACCCAATAGGATCCGTTTCAAATTTGTCCTTATTGACGGATGCGTTTAGGAGCTTCTTTAATGATCTCGCGGATGATCACTTGAGGCTCTTGTTTAGGTGTAGGTGCTGGAGGAGGACATACGGCATCTTTAGGGAATACTGGATTCCAGAAGAAGCTGCGTGCAAATTTGTCTTTGTCGTAGATCACTTTGTATTGGCAAGTAGTGATGCCTTCAACGCCGGAAGTGTTTTCAGGGTCAACACCTACGCCTGGGGTGTAGAAGTGGAACAGGTAGTCCCATTCACGCACGCCAACCATGCCTTCGTCGTAGTGAGGACGGCCGAGGATTTTGTAGATGTCGTCTTTGGTCAGGCCAGGACGCATTTGATCC
>NZ_JBQCTZ010000399.1:0-1390 GCF_051963715.1 Neisseria sp. P0001.S005
AGGAAGTTTTTTTCATGGGAGTGTCCTGAATATTGGGTTGATATGTGTTTATTGTTTGTTTTGACCGGCAGATTCACTGTCTGCGTTTTTTTCGGCAAAGCTGGTCATGAATTTGCCGATAAGGTTTTCCAAAACCATGGCGGAGCTGGTGACGGTAATGGTGTCGCCTGCCGCCAAAGAATCAGTATCGCCGCCTTGTTGCAGGCCGATGTATTGTTCGCCCAACAAGCCTGAAGTCAGGATTTGTGCGGAAACGTCGCTGCTGAACTGATATTGACTGTCCAGATTGAGGGCAACTTTTGCCTGATAGGATTTAGGGTCGAGCTGAATGGATGCAACGCGGCCCACCAGTACGCCTGCGGATTTGACCGGAGCGTTGGTTTTCAAGCCGCCGATGTCGCTGAAATCGGCATAGACGGTGTAGGTTTGAGAGGATTTGCCGAACGATTGCCCGCCGGCGGCTCGGAAGGCGAGAAAGCCGATAGCGGCTGCGCCCAGTAAGACAAACAGTCCTACCCAAAATTCCAAAGCATTTTTTTTCATGTGCTATTGTCCTTGTTTCATTCTTTTTAAGTGTCGTTTCAGACGGCCTTTAGTCGGTAAACATCCATGCGGTCAACATGAAGTCGACGGCGAGGATAGTCAGGGCGGAAGACACTACGGTGCGTGTACTGGCGCGCAAAATACCTTCGGAAGTCGGTACGCAGTGGAAGCCCTGATGTACGGCGATCAGCGTAACGGCTACGCCGAAGGCGGCGGATTTGATTAAGCCGTTGAGTACGTCGTAATGGAAGGTAATGTTGTTTTGCATTTGCGACCAGAAAATACCGCCGTCCAAACCCAGCCATTCGACGCCGACCAAATACGCGCCGTAAATGCCGGCAACATTGAAAATTGATGCCAACAAAGGCATGGAAAACACACCCGCCCAAAAGCGCGGCGCAACCACGCGTGCCACGGGGTCGACCGCCATCACGTTCATTGCTTCAAGCTGCTCGGTGGTTTTCATCAAACCGATTTCACTGGTCATGGCACCGCCCGCGCTGCTGGCAAACAGAATAGCCGCCAATACGGGACCCAATTCGCGCAACAGGGAAGCGGCAACCATATAGCCCAAAATATCGGCGGATTTGAATTTTGCCAGCTGCGTATAGCCCTGCAAGCCCAATACCATGCCGACAAACAGGCCGGAGACGGCAACAATCAGGACAGACAACACGCCTGCAAAGTAAACCTGGCGGATGCTCAGGCGCGGGCGGGCAAACGCCGTACCTGATTTGGCCAGGATCTGCAGGAAAAACAGCGTAATGCTGCCCAGCGATTGGATGAAGCCGAGGGTTTTTGCCCCGACGGAACGGATAAAATTCATAGGTTTCAGTTGATTGGTTAA
>NZ_JBQCTZ010000400.1:0-1370 GCF_051963715.1 Neisseria sp. P0001.S005
CACCCCCTGCTCAAATTCAGCATACAGGCAACAGGCTGGCTGACCAAACCTTGGCAAAAAGCATTTCCATCCGGCGAAAAAACCGATTGGTACTGCCTGTCCGCAGGTTTTCTGGTGTACTACCTTGCCTGTACCGCCATTATTTTCATCTCACCGGCGCTGTCCATCAGCAATAAGCTGATTTTGGCAAACTTCTGGTTTGCCGTACTCCATATGTTGAAAGCCGCGGCCTATACATTACTTATCGGTCTGATTATTAGAATGGTGTCCGGCATACAGGGCCGCTATTCCCCGTTGACTTATGCCATCGAACGAATCCTGCAGCCATTGCTCAAACCGTTTTCCTTCTTACGCGCAGGGCGATACGATTTTTCAGGCAGTTTGTTGGCACTCTTATTATGGTTGTGGCTGGCCCGATGGTTTCCCCAACTTATCCAGCAAACCAACCTATGGTTGCTTCAATAGGCCGTCTGAAAGCACAGCAGGTATTAACGACCAAAAATACAACGTCCTAAAAAGCGCTTTAATACATTTAGGTGTAAGGTAGTGCAAAAAAGTGCAAATCGAAATATAAAGAACAAATGAATAGGTAAAACGTGATATGATTTCGCCCAATTTCCAAAACGGAAATTCAAGAAAACCCAATAAAAGCAAACCCGTAGCATCCAAATCATTAACAACAAACCGAAAGCAGACACCATGGCAAAGCTGACAGAACAAGATATTTTAAACTGGGATGGTCCTGAAGAGGACTACATGAACAGCGACCAATTGGCCTTCTTCCGCGAACTACTGGTTAAAATGCAAGAAGAACTGATTGAAAATGCAAATACCACTACCGGCCATCTTCAAGAGCACGAATCCGCCCCCGATCCTGCCGACCGAGCTACTCAAGAAGAAGAGTACGCTTTAGAACTGCGCACTCGCGACCGCGAGCGTAAACTTCTCAATAAAGTGCAAGCGACTATCCGCAGCATCGACGAAGGTAATTACGGTTTCTGTGCCGATACCGGCGAACCCATCGGACTCAAACGCCTGCTGGCACGTCCGACCGCGACATTGTCCGTAGAAGCGCAAGAGCGACGCGAACGAATGAAAAAACAGTTCGCCGACTAAAATATAAAGATAGATAAACCTCAAAAGGCCGTCTGAGAAGAGCAATTCAGACGGCCTTTGTTTTGTATTTTTTTTGTATGTTTGGATAGTGTAGAAAGGTTATTGTAGTTTTTTATAAAATAAAAACCCTGTTAAAACAGGGTGGTGGTTGGATTTTTGAAAATAATTTCGAGAAAAGTGTTGACTGGTTTTGTTGTGAGGCGTATAGTTCGGTTCTTCGCTGCTGACGCGGTGAAGAAAACGAAGCAGACAGT
>NZ_JBQCTZ010000401.1:0-1349 GCF_051963715.1 Neisseria sp. P0001.S005
TTGATTCCTACCCCTTTGGGTGCGCCTGATACGCCATGCCTGTTGCCGCATGAACAACAGGCGATTGTCGGGCTGACTGATTTTGTCGTGGAAGCGGAAAAAACAGCGCGCGCGCATTTGAAACATTTGGGCGTGACTACGCCTATCCGCGAGCTGAATCTGCAAACGCTGAATGAACACACGGATTTGAAGACTTTACCGGAATTGCTGAAACCTTTGCAAGAAGGGCGCAGTATGGGCATTGTCAGCGAGGCAGGTTGCCCGGCTGTGGCCGATCCGGGTGCGAATTTGGTGGCATTGGCGCATAAACACGGTTTTGAAGTACGGCCTTTGGTCGGCCCTTCCAGTTTGTTGCTGGCACTGATGGCTTCGGGTGCGAATGGGCAGAACTTTGCGTTTAAGGGTTATCTGCCGTCTGAAAAAAATGAGCGCATTCAGAGTTTGAAGGCTTTGGAGCAACGTTCACGCCAGCAAAATGAAACGCAGCTGTTTATCGAAACGCCGTATCGCAACGATGCGTTGTTGGCTGATGCGGTGGAAAACCTGCATCCTGAAACGCGCTTGTGCGTGGCTACGGACTTGACCTTGCCGACACAGGAAATCATAAGCCAGACGATTGCGCAGTGGCGAAAAAGAAAAGAAATGCCGAATTTGAAAAAACGCCCGACTATTTTTGTGTTGCATGCCGCGTAAAACTGGATTGGGTTCAATTTCAAACTATATTAGTTTGAGGAAATAAAAAAAGGCCGTCTGAACAACAGACGGCCTTTGTGTTGCCTAAGCTTTTATCAAGAAACGACTTCGCCTTGGGTGCGTTGTTTTTCGATGCTGCGGTTGATGTGCCATTGTTGGGCGATGGTCAAGAGGTTGTTGACTACCCAGTACAGAACCAAACCGGCAGGGAAGAAGAAGAACATGATGGAGAAAATCAAAGGCATGACTTTCATCATTTTCGCCTGCATAGGGTCGGTTGACGGCGGATTCAGATAAGTCTGTGCAAACATGGTCGCCGCCATAATAAAAGGCAGGATGTAGAAAGGATCCGGACGACTCAAGTCGGTAATCCAACCCAACCAAGGTGCTTGGCGCAATTCTACGGAGGCGAACAATGCCCAGTACAGACCGATGAAGACGGGGATTTGCAACAGCATAGGTAGACAGCCGCCCAGCGGATTGATTTTCTCGTCTTTGTAAAGCTGCATCATGGCTTGTTGTTGTGCCATGCGGTCATCGCCGTATTTCTCTTTGATGGCTTGCAATTTAGGTGCGGCGGCACGCATTTTTGCCATAGAGCGGTAAGAGGCGTTGGTCAATGGATACAGTACGGCTTTGACGATGATGGTCAAAAC
>NZ_JBQCTZ010000402.1:0-1307 GCF_051963715.1 Neisseria sp. P0001.S005
TCGATTTGGGTCGCACCAATCACAAAAATATGGTTTTCCTTCGGCGCGATATACAAAGGATAGCGCGGATGCAGCAGGCGCACGGGGCGGGACAGCTCAATTTCGGGTGCGTAAACGCGCGCCACTTCGCCACGAACGCCGCGTAAAACGCTTTCAGACGGCCTGTTCCACGCGCTCTTTGCACCATAACCGCGGCAGTCGATGACCCAATCGTATTGCGCCGCAAAATCTTCGACTTCGCGTTCGTACGACCAATGGCACGCTACATTCATTGACTCCAAAGCATCGGCCAGCGCATTCAATACCTGCCGTCCGTCCAACTGCCCTTCTGTCGGCAGATACAGGCCGTCTGAAAACCTCCCTGCCAGTTGCGGCTCGTTTGCTGCGATTTCATCCGCGTTCCAACGTATGGTTTCATATTCCGCCACACCGCCGCGCTTCAAATGACGGGCAAACTCGGCGGAAAGCGGCTTGTCCTGCGTGTGCCAGACAATCAGACTACCGTTTTCCTGCATCATCACCGGCGTATTCAGACGGCCGACAATAGCGCGCCAAAGCGCAATGCTTTGTTTGCCTAAACGGATGACTTCGGGCGTTGCCTCCACCGCTTCGGCAGACGGCGCTAACATGGCCGCGGCAACATAAGCGGCGGCTTGCGCGCCGTCGCGTTCGCCTTTCTCAAACAACTCGACCGAAATGCCCTGCTCTGCCAGCTGGAACGCCATCAGACGGCCCGACAGACCGCCACCGAGTACCGCAACCTTAGACATCAGTTTCTCCTTGTTTTTAATATGAAAATGAACTGCATATTTTAGAACTTGTTTTGCTTTATCACAATATCGACACAAAATGAGAACAGTTTTTGCATATCATGATTGCCCAGGTCAAGCCGATAACTTATAAACAAACAGACGGAATCCCTCCCTCTGCAAGCAGTTACCCATCGCCTTAGACTGCCAATCAGCTTTTATAAAAATATCTTCCTTACATAAAACCTACTATAATGCCATCTTTTAACATATTTACATTCACTCAGCATCATTACACCTACTGATTGGTTTTGATGCACACATTTGATTTTATAAGGAATAACGATGAAAAGCTTGGGCAGTACTTTATTTATCCTCGGTGTATTGGCATTCGGTTTGAATTATATGAACGCCGTCCCCAAAGTTTTGGCCTGGATTTACGAATGGGGCGAAGATACCGCCATGTGGATTAAAGCAGGCAGAGACCTTTGCAAAATTCCCCAAAATCCCCTAAATTCCCACCAAGACATTTAGGGGATTTTCCATGAGTACCTTCTT
>NZ_JBQCTZ010000403.1:0-1291 GCF_051963715.1 Neisseria sp. P0001.S005
GGGGAGTCGTCAAGCGGTTAAGACACTGGATTTTGATTCCAGCATGCGAAGGTTCGAATCCTTCCTCCCCAGCCAAATAAAAGCGTGTAAGTTCTCTTACACGCTTTTTTACGCTAAGAGCAAAATAACGCTGAAAAACTTTTTTTTACCCGTCTTTACGCGTATAATCGCGCAATTAGTGTCTTAGACATAGGGCAAAGGGAAGCGTAATGTTTTCTGCGCGTAAATTAAATCTAGAATCAGGTGAAGATATGGCTGCTTATGACAGTTTAATGGTGTTTACCGGTAATGCAAATCCGGAATTGGCGCAACGTGTTGTCAAACATTTGGATATTTCACTCGGTGAAGCCACTGTTTCCAAATTCTCTGATGGCGAAGTAGCCATTGAATTGCTGGAAAATGTGCGTGGTCGCGATGTGTTTATTTTGCAACCTACCTGCGCGCCAACCAATGACAACCTGATGGAAATTTTGACTATGGCCGATGCACTCAAACGTGCTTCTGCCGGGCGTATTACTGCCGCGATTCCTTACTTTGGCTATGCGCGTCAAGATCGTCGTCCTCGCTCTGTTCGTGTACCGATTTCTGCTAAATTGGTAGCGAATATGTTGTACTCAGCAGGTATCGACCGCGTATTGACTGTTGACTTGCATGCCGATCAAATTCAAGGTTTCTTCGATATTCCGGTAGATAATATTTACGCTACCCCGATTTTATTGAACGATATTAAACAACAACGTATCGACAATCTGACTGTTGTCAGCCCTGACATTGGTGGTGTTGTACGTGCACGTGCTGTTGCTAAATCTTTAAATGCTGATTTGGCCATTATCGACAAACGTCGTCCTAAAGCCAACGTGGCTGAAGTGATGAACATTATTGGCGATATTCAAGGCCGTACTTGCTTGATCGTAGATGATATGATCGATACGGCAAACACCTTGTGTAAAGCAGCCGTTGCCCTGAAAGAGCGCGGTGCAGATCGTGTATTAGCATATGCCAGCCATGCAGTATTCTCCGGTGAAGCAGTGAGTCGAATTGCTTCTTCCGAAATTGACCAAGTAGTTGTGACAGATACGATTCCGTTGTCTGAAGCAGCTAAAAAATGTGAACGCATCCGTCAGGTTACCATTGCCGGTTTGCTGGCTGAAACGGTACGCCGTATCAGCAATGAAGAATCCGTCTCATATCTTTTCAATGAAGATGTGATGACTGGCGGCATGTTGCTGCCATAACCCGATGTCGTCTTAAGCTGGTCGCGGCCGATGACGACGATTTTATCTAAATTGGA
>NZ_JBQCTZ010000404.1:0-1273 GCF_051963715.1 Neisseria sp. P0001.S005
CGTCGTCCTGAATTGGATGCGCAAATCATTGCTGATGGTATTGCCCAGCAGCTTGAAAAACGTGTTCAATTCCGTCGCGCTATGAAACGTGCAATGCAAAATGCAATGCGTTCTGGTGCTAAAGGCATCAAGATCATGACTTCAGGCCGTCTGAATGGTGCTGATATCGCTCGTAGCGAATGGTACCGTGAAGGTCGTGTACCTTTGCATACTTTGCGTGCGAACGTGGATTATGCAACTAGCGAAGCACACACTACTTATGGTGTACTGGGTCTGAAAGTTTGGGTTTATACAGAAGTTAATATTAAATCTTCTAAACCTGAGCATGAGAAGAAACAAAGAAAGGCAGGTGGACGTAATGCTGCAGCCAACTAGACTGAAATATCGCAAGCAACAAAAAGGCCGTAACACTGGTATTGCTACTCGCGGTAATAAAGTAAGTTTCGGCGAGTTCGGTTTGAAAGCCGTAGGCCGTGGTCGTTTGACTGCCCGCCAAATTGAAGCTGCTCGTCGTACTATGACTCGTCATATTAAACGTGGCGGTCGTATTTGGATTCGTGTATTCCCTGATAAACCAATTACTGAGAAACCTATCCAAGTTCGTATGGGTGGCGGTAAAGGTAATGTGGAATATTACATTGCTGAAGTTAAACCAGGCAAAGTATTGTACGAAATGGACGGTGTTCCTGAGTCTTTGGCTCGTGAAGCATTTGAATTGGCCGCTGCCAAATTGCCTATTCCTACAACCTTTGTAGTAAGACAGGTGGGTCAATAATGAAAGCAAATGAATTGAAAGACAAATCTATTGAGCAATTAAACTCTGATTTGTTGGACTTGTTGAAAGCTCAGTTTGGCTTACGCATGCAAAATGCAACCGGTCAGTTGGGTAAATCTAGCGAGTTGAAACGTGTACGTCGCGATATTGCTCGTATTAAAACCATTTTAACTGAAAAAGGTGCTAAGTAATGAGCGAAGCTAAAAATGTTCGTACTTTGCAAGGCAAAGTGGTAAGCGACAAAATGGACAAAACTGTTACAGTATTGGTTGAACGCAAAGTTAAACATCCTCTGTACGGTAAAATTATTCGTTTATCAACTAAAATCCATGCTCATGATGAAAACAATCAATATGGCATTGGTGATGTAGTGGTAATCGAGGAATCTCGTCCTTTGTCAAAAACCAAGTCTTGGGTTGTCAAAGAATTGGTTGAGAAAGCGCGTACTGTTTGATTTAAAACACAGTAATGTAGCTTAATAAGAAACGAAGTCTTGCA
>NZ_JBQCTZ010000405.1:0-1271 GCF_051963715.1 Neisseria sp. P0001.S005
GTTATTGTTTTTATTCGGAGTCGGGTAAGGTTTTTTTAGTTTTTAGATAATTGTTGTTATAAGGCCGTCTGAAACTTGGTATCCGCCGTTTCAGACGGCCTTTCACGTTAACGCGCCAAAGGTTCGGTGCGTTCGATCAGCCATGCTTTGGCCGCGCCTTCTGTCAAAGGCTCGAGACGGCGGCGCACTTCGGCGTGATATTGGTTCAGCCATTCGATTTCGCTGCCGGTCATCAGTTTGGTATCGATGAGGCGCGTATCGATCGGGCAGAGGGTAACGGTCTCGAAATACAGGAATTTGCCGAACTCGGTTTCCTCAGGGTTTTCAACCGGACGGTTGATGACCAAGCTTTCAATACGAATACCCCATTTGCCCGGACGGTAAAGACCCGGCTCGTTGGACGTCAGCATGCCTGATTTCATTGCGTGATGCGGTTGCGGCACAGCGGCAACGGCAATGCTTTGCGGACCTTCATGCACATTGAGGAAATAGCCCACGCCATGACCGGTACCGTGACCGTAATCGCATTGCGCCTGCCAGAGCGATTTGCGGCAGATGGCATCAATCATCGGGCCTTTGATATTTTCAGGGAAAATGGTTTCCGCCAGAGAAATATGCGCTTTCAACACCAAAGTGTAGTCGCGTTTCATGGCCGCACTCGGATTGCCGACAGGCACCACGCGCGTGATGTCGGTCGTACCGCCCCAGTATTGGCCGCCGGAGTCAATCAGCAGCATACCGTCGCCTTTGATTTTGCTGTTGTTTTCCGGTGTCGCGCTGTAATGAGGCAAGGCGGCGTTGGCATTGTAGCCGGCGATGGTGTCGAAACTTGGCGAAATAAAGCCGGGACGTTTGCTGCGGTGTTTGTAGAGCATGCCGTCGATGTCCAGCTCGCTCAATTCGCCGCCGTCTGCCAAGATTTGTTCAAACTCGACAAAGAAGCCGCACAATGCCGCACCGTCTTCCGCCATGGTATTGCGGATATGGGCGATATCGGCATCGGATTTGACTGATTTGAAGAATGTGCTTGGGTGGATGGCTTCAATCAAACGGACGTCTTCAGGCAGGCGGCGCAAAGTGCCGACAGCGGTTTTGTTCGGATCAATCAGCAATGCGCCCTTAACGCCTGCCAAATAGTCCGCCGCTTGCGCATAAGGCAATACTTCAAAACCTGCTGCTTTCAAAGCTTCGGCAGATTCGGCTTTCAGACGGCCTGCATCGGTAAACAATACGGCTTTGTCTTGGCTGATAAACAGATGGGACAAGAACAC
>NZ_JBQCTZ010000406.1:0-1271 GCF_051963715.1 Neisseria sp. P0001.S005
GTGTTCTTGTCCCATCTGTTTATCAGCCAAGACAAAGCCGTATTGTTTACCGATGCAGGCCGTCTGAAAGCCGAATCCGCCGAAGCCTTGAAAGCGGCAGGCTTTGAAGTCTTGCCTTATGCGCAAGCGGCGGACTATTTGGCAGGCGTTAAGGGCGCATTGCTGATTGATCCGAACAAAACTGCTGTCGGTACTTTGCGCCGCCTGCCTGAAGACGTCCGTTTGATTGAAGCCATCCACCCAAGCACATTCTTCAAATCGGTTAAATCCGATGCCGACATCGCCCATATCCGCAATACCATGGCGGAAGACGGCGCGGCATTGTGCGGCTTCTTTGCCGAGTTTGAACAAATCTTGGCAGACGGCGGCGAATTGAGCGAGCTGGACATCGACGGCATGCTCTATAAACACCGCAGCCAACGTCCCGGCTTTATTTCGCCAAGTTTCGACACCATCGCCGGCTACAATGCCAATGCTGCCTTGCCTCATTACAGCGCGACACCGGAAAACAACAGCAAAATCAAAGGCGACGGTATGTTGCTGATTGATTCTGGCGGCCAATACTGGGGCGGTACGACCGACATCACGCGCGTGGTGCCTGTCGGCAATCCGAGTGCGGCCATGAAGCGCGACTACACTTTGGTGTTGAAGGCGCATATTTCTCTGGCGGAGACCATTTTCCCTGAAAACATCAAAGGCCCGATGATTGATGCCATCTGCCGCAAATCGCTCTGGCAGGCGCAATGCGATTACGGTCACGGTACCGGCCATGGTGTGGGCTATTTCCTCAATGTGCATGAAGGTCCGCAAAGCATTGCCGTTGCCGCCGTGCCGCAACCGCATCACGCGATGAAGTCAGGTATGCTGACTTCCAATGAGCCGGGTCTTTACCGTCCAGGAAAATGGGGTATCCGTATCGAAAGTTTGGTAATCAACCGTCCGGTTGAAAACCCTGAGGAAACCGAGTTCGGCAAATTCCTGTATTTCGAGACCGTTACCCTCTGCCCAATCGATACGCGCCTGATTGATACCAAACTGATGACCGGCAGCGAAATCGAATGGCTGAACCAATATCATGCCGAAGTGCGCCGCCGTCTTGAGCCTTTGACAGAAGGCGCGGCCAAAGCATGGCTGATTGAACGTACCGAACCTTTGGCGCGTTAACTTGAAAGGCCGTCTGAAACGGCGGATACAAAGTTTCAGACGGCCTTATAACAACAATTATCTAAAAACTAAAAAAACCTTACCCGACTCCGAATAAAAACAATAAC
>NZ_JBQCTZ010000407.1:0-1259 GCF_051963715.1 Neisseria sp. P0001.S005
GTGATTTCAGCCAAGAATTTGCGGATACGGCCTTCAACCATTTTAGCGGCGATGTCGGCAGGTTTGCCGGAAGCGATCGCTTGTTCGGTGTAGATGTGGCGTTCTTTTTCAACGGTTTCAGCATCTACTTCGGCTTCGCTTACGCATTGTGGTTTAGCGGCAACGATGTGCATACCGATTTTGCGTGCTACGTCTTCAGAGCCTTTGAACTCAACCAATACGCCTTCGGTAGCCAAAGCACCGTGGATGTAGGCAACCAGTTGGTTGGCAGTGTCGATCACTTGGAAGCGGCGAACAGACATGTTCTCGCCCAATTTAGCGATGATGGCTTTGCGTTCTGCCTCAACCAGTTCGCTCAGTTCTTCAACAGAAGCCGGTTTTTTCTCGGCAGCAGTTTTAGCAACGAAGTTGGCAAATTCTACGAAACCGGCGTCTTTAGCAACAAAGTCGGTTTCGCAGTTTACTTCAACCAATGCGCCGACATTGCCGTTGATCGCGTAAGCCAATACGCCTTCGGCAGCAGTACGGCCAGCCAGTTTACCGGCTTTCGCACCAGATTTAATACGCAGGATTTCTTCGGCTTTGTCGAAGTTGCCTTCAGCTTCAACCAAGGCTTTTTTGCATTCCATCATGCCCAGGCCGGTAGCGGCGCGCAGGTCGGCAACCATTTTTGCAGTAATTTCTGCCATTTTGAATCTCCTAGATTTTTGGGAACACGGCGATTGCCGTGTTTGGAAATAGTGGCCGTCTGAAACGGATTTCAGAACGGGATTTGAGAAAAGGGGCATAACGCCCCTCTTCTGTGTACCGAATTACTCGGCAGCAGCTTCTTGGGCAGCAGCTACAGTTTCTTGCAGCGCTTGGTTTTTGCCTTCCAAAACTGCGTCGGCGATGCCGCGGCAGTACAGGCGGATAGCTTTAGCGGAGTCATCGTTACCAGGGATAACGTATTTCACGCCGTCAGGGCTGTTGTTGGTATCGACTACGGCGATAACAGGGATGCCCAGTTTTTCAGCTTCAACCAAAGTACCTTTTTGGTAGCCGGTATCGATAACGAAAATCGCGTCAGGCAGGCCTTTCATGTTTTTGATACCGCCCAAAGAACGTTCCAGTTTTTCAACGTCGCGTTGCATTTCCAGAATTTCTTTTTTGTTGAAACCGCCTTCGGCAGCGTTTTCCAGAGCAGCAGTTTTTTCTTCCAGGCGTTTGATGGATTGCTTAACGGTTTTGTAGTTAGTCAGCATACCACCCAACCAGCG
>NZ_JBQCTZ010000408.1:0-1252 GCF_051963715.1 Neisseria sp. P0001.S005
CTAAGCCTTTTTTTATCTTAATCATAAGGATGCGTTACTTTTTGGTGGGTTGAGATTCGGATGTCGGATTGTTTTTTCAGACGGCATGTAATGCTTTGAAACAAAGGATGGGTCGTCTGAAAAAAGCAGAGGTTTGCTATAAAAACAACGAATAAACGCAAACAACAAAGCTTTAGATTTTATCAGGTATAGGCTGCTTTATGTCAGTTTTACGCTTATTTTTATGGGAAAAGTGGGAAAAAAGTAGGAATGTGTAATCGAGTGTTAAGGGGAATGATTTTTAACTGATTGATATTTAAACGCTATATTTGATGATATAGCTGAAAATAAAAGGCCGTCTGAATTTCAGACGGCCTCTAAGTTTAAAAGAGCTGCCAAACGAAGAAAATCATCGTATGCAGGGCAAACAGCGGTACCAATACAATCACCGACCATGCCATGTAGCCGAAGAAGGAAGGCATCGGTATGCCGCGTTGTTCGGCAATGGCTTTGACCATGAAGTTCGGCGCATTACCGATATAAGTGAGCGCGCCCATAAATACGGAACCCATGGATACTGCCAGCAGCGAATGGAACAGATGGCCTGTCATCAAAGCTTGTGCATCGCCACCGGCCATATTGAAGAAGACCAAATAAGTCGGCGCGTTATCCAAGAATGCCGACAAAATGCCGCTCATCCAGAAATACATCACATTAATCGGATTGCCTGCCGCGTCGTGAACCAAAGAAACAACGGAAGCCAATGCGCCTGTTTCACCAGCTTTCAAAATCGCCAAGACGGGGGAAATGGTAATGAAAATACCCAAAAACAGTTTGCCCACTTCGGCAATCGGCTCGAAGTTGAACTCATTGCCTGCGCGGACCTGTTTGGGCGTAATAATCCAAGATACGGCGGTCAAAGCCAGCAAAATGCCATCGCGCATCAGGTTTTGCAAGGCGTAATGGCTGCCCAAGATTTCAAAGCCCGGATGATTTGGTTTCCACAAACCGGACAGCAAAACCGCGCCGACTACGCCGGCCAGTAACAGAAAATTCCATTTGCCGTAGATTTTGACTTTTTCTTCTTTATCGGAAGGAGCGGGAGCAAGGTGTTCGCTTTGTTCGCGGTTGAAGTGTCGGCTGTCGATGATGTAGAAAACGGCCAGCAAAATCACAGAACTGATCAATACAGGCAGCAGCATGTGTTTGACCGTCCACATGAAATCTACGCCTTTCAGGAATCCTAAGAACAGAGGAGGATCGCCTAAAGGAG
>NZ_JBQCTZ010000409.1:0-1207 GCF_051963715.1 Neisseria sp. P0001.S005
TTTTTTTAATGAACGAGCCATACTAATTAACCTTTATTTGAGTAACGACGACGAACAATCATGTTATCCGTGCGTTTGTTATTACGAGTGCGGTAGCCCTTAGCAGGAGTACCCCATGGGCTAACCGGTTCGCGAGCCTCACCAGTACGGCCTTCACCACCACCATGTGGGTGATCAACAGGGTTCATTACAACACCACGAACGGTCGGACGAATACCACGCCAGCGGTTAGCACCAGCTTTACCGATTTTTTTCAGGCTTTGTTCTTCGTTACCAACTTCACCGATAGTTGCACGGCAATTTACGCTAATTTTGCGCACTTCACCAGAACGCAAACGAACTTGTGCGTAAGCACCTTCTTTTGCAAGCAATACCGCAGAAGCACCAGCAGAACGTGCAATTTGTGCACCTTTACCTGGTTTCATTTCGATACAGTGAATAGTTGTACCAACAGGAATATTGCGGATCGGCAGAGTGTTACCTACTTTGATAGCAGCTTCAGCACCGGAAACCAATACTGCACCGGCTTGAATACCACGTGGAGCAATGATGTAGCGACGCTCGCCATCTGCATAGCACAACAGTGCGATAAATGCAGTACGGTTAGGGTCATATTCGATACGCTCTACTTTTGCAGGGATACCATCTTTGTTACGTTTAAAATCTACAATGCGGTAATGATGTTTATGGCCACCACCTTTATGACGGGTAGTGATATGACCATTGTTGTTACGACCGGCAGTAGAATTTTTCTTTTCCAGCAGAGGTGCATAAGGTGCACCTTTGTGCAAACCTTCTGTTACCACGCGAACCATGCCGCGACGGCCTGCAGAGGTCGGCTTCATTTTAACGATTGCCATTTTGTTTATTCCTTATCTGCAGCTGCAGCAGCGGCTTCCAAATCCAACTCTTGACCGGCAGCCAGACTCACATAAGCCTTTTTAACATCGCTGCGACGACCTAAAGTGCGACCAAAACGTTTAACTTTACCTTTAATGGTAACAGTAGTAACGTCTGCAACTTGAACTCCGAACAGCAGCTCAACAGCCGCTTTAATTTCAGGTTTGGTTGCATTTGCCAAAACTTTAAACGTCATTTGGTTACGTTTTTCAGCCAATACGTTGCTTTTCTCAGAAACGATAGGTGCCAAGATTACTTGAGTCAAACGTTGTTGATTCATACCCATTGCTCCTCTAATTGTGCAACT
>NZ_JBQCTZ010000410.1:0-1192 GCF_051963715.1 Neisseria sp. P0001.S005
GGCCTCAACCCCGAAACCACCGTATTCAGCATTGCCAGCAAATCGTTCCGCACACCGGAAACCCTGCTCAATGCCTATGCTGCGCGCACTTGGTATCGCGATGCAGGTTTACCTGATTCCGGCATCTACCGCCACTTCTGCGCCATTTCCGCCGATGTGGCCGCTGCCCAAAACTTCGGTATCTCCCCCGACAAAGTCTTTGCCATGTCCGACTGGGTCGGCGGCCGCTATTCCGTCTGGTCGCCTATCGGCCTGCCATTGATGGTTGCCGTCGGAGAAAAAGCGTTCCGCAAAATGCTGGCCGGCGCACACACGATGGATACCCATTTCTTCGAAACGCCATTCCGCCGCAACATTCCCGTCCTGATGGCGCTCATCAACGTTTGGTACAACAACTTCCAACATTCAGACGGCCAAACCGTTGTCCCATACAGCCACAACATGCGCCTCTTTACCCCGTGGCTCAACCAGCTCGATATGGAAAGCCTCGGCAAACAGCGTACTTCAGACGGCCAACCCGTTTCCTGCACCACTGGCGGCATTGTCTTCGGCGATGAAGGCGTCAACTGCCAACATGCCTACTTCCAGCTTCTGCACCAAGGCACGCGTCTGATTCCCGTCGACTTCATCGTCCCCATGACCACAGTCTACGGCAACCACCGCCAACACCGCTTTACCGTTGCCAATGCCTTCGCCCAAGCCGAAGCGCTGATGAAAGGCAAAACCTTAGACGAAGTGCAAATCGAATTGGCTGCCCTGCCCCAAGACGAACGCGACCGCCTTGCGCCGCAGAAAGAGTTCCCCGGCAACCGTCCGAGCAACAGCCTGCTTATCGACAGCCTGACACCTTTCAACCTCGGCATGCTGATGGCGGCTTACGAACACCGCACCTTCGTACAGGGTGTGATTTGGCGTATCAACCCCTTCGACCAATGGGGCGTGGAATACGGCAAAGAGCTGGCCAAAACCATCGAACCCGAACTCGAACGCGGCACGCCGGCACATGACAGCTCCACCAACGGTCTGATCGCCTTCTACCGCAACTGCAACGCAAGATCGAAGGCCGTCTGAAAATAAAATGTCCGTAAGACTAGCATATCTACCTATCTTACGGACATTTCAAAACCTAATCGGCGGTAAGAATGAACCGTTAAAGCACCGCACTTTTAGACAAAAGTAGCTAGATTTTGAT
>NZ_JBQCTZ010000411.1:0-1192 GCF_051963715.1 Neisseria sp. P0001.S005
ATCAAAATCTAGCTACTTTTGTCTAAAAGTGCGGTGCTTTAACGGTTCATTCTTACCGCCGATTAGGTTTTGAAATGCCCGTAAGACAGGCAGATATGCTTGTCTTACGGGCATTTTATTTTCAGACGGCCTTCGATCTTGCGTTGCAGTTGCGGTAGAAGGCGATCAGACCGTTGGTGGAGCTGTCGTGTGCAGGCGTGCCTCGTTCGAGTTCGGGTTCAATGGTTTTGGCCAGCTCTTTACCGTATTCCACGCCCCATTGGTCGAAGGGGTTGATACGCCAAATCACGCCCTGAACAAAGGTGCGATGTTCGTAGGCGGCCATCAGCATGCCGAGATTGAAAGGTGTCAGGCTGTCGATAAGCAGGCTGTTGCTCGGACGGTTGCCGGGGAACTCTTTCTGCGGTGCAAGGCGGTCGCGTTCGTCTTGGGGTAGGGCGGCCAGTTCGATTTGGACTTCGTCTAAGGTCTTGCCTTTCATCAGCGCTTCGGCTTGGGCGAAGGCATTGGCAACGGTAAAGCGATGTTGGCGGTGGTTGCCGTAGACTGTGGTCATGGGGACGATGAAGTCGACGGGAATCAGACGCGTGCCTTGGTGCAGAAGCTGGAAGTAGGCGTGTTGGCAGTTGACGCCTTCATCGCCGAAGACAATGCCGCCGGTGGTGCAGGAAACGGGTTGGCCGTCTGAAGTACGCTGTTTGCCGAGGCTTTCCATATCGAGCTGGTTGAGCCATGGGGTAAAGAGGCGCATGTTGTGGCTGTATGGGACAACGGTTTGGCCGTCTGAATGTTGGAAATTGTTGTACCAAACGTTGATGAGCGCCATCAGGACGGGAATGTTGCGGCGGAATGGTGTTTCGAAGAAATGGGTGTCCATCGCGTGTGCGCCGGCCAGCATTTTGCGGAATGCTTTTTCGCCGACGGCAACCATCAGCGGCAGGCCGATAGGCGACCAGACGGAATAGCGGCCGCCGACCCAGTCGGACATGGCGAAGACTTTGTCGGGGGAGATGCCGAAGTTTTGGGCTGCGGCCACATCGGCGGAAATGGCGCAGAAGTGGCGGTAGATACCGGAATCAGGCAAACCTGCATCGCGGTACCAAGTACGCGCGGCGTAGGCATTGAGCAGGGTTTCCGGTGTGCGGAACGATTTGCTGGCAATGCTGAATACGGTGGTTTCGGGGTTGAGGCC
>NZ_JBQCTZ010000412.1:0-1191 GCF_051963715.1 Neisseria sp. P0001.S005
ATTATGGATTTAAGTTTAGTTTTCAAATCAGGTGATGTGGTACTGATTGGTGTATTTGTCCTGATGTTGTTGATGAGTGTGGTAACTTGGAGCGTCATTGTGATTCGCTGCATCAAATATCGCAAAGCGAAAAAAGGCAATGCTCAGGTAAAAGAGTTGATGCTGAATGCGTTTACGCTGGCTGATGCCGTACAAAAAGCCAAAGCGGTAGAAGCACCGATGAGCCGTGTTGCAGATGAATCTCTGCGCGCATACCAAAATTACCGTCAAACGACGAGCAAATCGCTGATTGACGAATTGCCTTTGAACGAATACTTGGTCGTTCATATCCGCAACAGTTTGACCCAAACCATGCGACAGTTCGACTACGGTATGACCGCTTTGGCCTCTATCGGTGCAACCGCTCCGTTTATCGGCCTGTTGGGTACTGTTTGGGGTATTTACCATGCCCTGATCGGCATCAGCGAAAGCGGCCAAATGAGCATTGCTGCGGTAGCCGGTCCGATTGGCGAAGCTTTGGTATCGACTGCTGTCGGCCTGTTTGTGGCGATTCCGGCCGTATTGGCGTACAACTTCCTCAACCGCGGTACAAAAACCATCGCGCAAGATATGGACGCATTTGCACATGACCTGCATGTCCGCCTTCTGAACCAAAAGGATTAAACCATGGCTTTCGGATCAATGAATTCCGGCGATGATGCGCCGATGTCGGATATCAACGTTACACCTTTGGTGGACGTGATGCTGGTGTTGCTGATTGTATTTATGATTACCATGCCGGTACTGACCCACTCGATTCCTTTGGAGTTGCCGACTGCTTCGGAAAAAGCGGCAAAAGAGGACAAGCAGCAGCCTAAAGATCCTTTGCGTTTGAGCATTGATGCCAATGGTGCTTATGTCGTTGGCGGTGATTCGGATGCCAAAGTGGATTTGGCAACGGTAACCGCCAAGCTGAAAGAGGCCAAAGCGAAAAACGAAGATGTGATTGTGGCGATTGCGGCGGATAAAGCGGTTGAATACGATTACGTCAACCAAGCCCTGCAAGCGGCACGCGAAGCCGGTATCAGTAAAATCGGTTTTGTAACGGAAACCAAAGCGCAATAATCTTTTGAACACAGTAAAGGCCGTCTGAAATTTGAGTAAAGTTTCAGACGGCCTTTTGTTGTATTTGGTAACTATATGTCCAGGCTG
>NZ_JBQCTZ010000413.1:0-1154 GCF_051963715.1 Neisseria sp. P0001.S005
TAACCGCATTAAGAAAAGGAGTTAGTTATGCTAAGTAAGTCAATTACAGCAAAATTAAACGAACAAATTAATCTCGAGTTGTATTCATCAAATGTCTATTTGCAAATGAGTGCATGGTGCCATAAACATGGTTATGAAGGCGCTGCGGCATTTTTACTTCGTCATGCCGATGAAGAATTGGAACATATGCAAAAGTTGTTTACTTATGTGAGCGAAACCAGTGGAATGCCTTTGTTAGGTAAAATTGACGCCCCTAAACACGATTACGCTTCATTAAAAGAAGTTTTTGAAACAACACTTGAACACGAAAAACTAGTGACATCTAAAATTAATGAGTTAGTTGAGAGTACTTTTGCAGAAAAGGATTACTCTACTTTTAACTTCTTACAATGGTATGTAGCTGAACAGCATGAAGAAGAAAAATTATTTAACAGTATTGTTGATAAATTCAAACTTCTTGGTGAAAGTGGTACAGCGCTCTACTACATTGATCGTGAATTAAAAACTTTATAAGAATAGGAGAAATAAAATGTTATCAAATAGCGTGATTAAACTATTAAATGATCAAATGAATTTAGAGTTTTATTCTTCTAACTTATATTTACAAATGAGCGCCTGGTGCGAACAACAAGGTTTCGAAGGAGCTGCAAAATTTTTATCAGAGCATGCGGCTGAGGAAATGCAGCATATGCGTAAACTCTTCACTTATTTAAATGAGACCGGCGCATTGGCTATCATCACACAAATTGATGAACCACCTCATCAATTTTCATCATTGAAACAAGTACTTGAATTAACTTATGAACATGAAAAGTTAATTACCTCTAAAATCAATGAATTAGTTGGTAGAACTTTTGAAGAGAAAGACTACTCTGCCTTTAACTTCTTACAATGGTATGTGGCTGAACAACATGAAGAAGAAAAATTATTCAGTGGAATTTTGGATAAATTAAATCTTCTTGGTGAAGATGGTAAAGGTTTGTTCTTAGTTGATAAAGATTTAGGCGCATTAACAACAAACAACTAATCAAGTCTGATGAAAAAGGCTAAGTCATTATCGATTTAGCCTTTTTTTATATCAAAATCTAGCTACTTTTGTCTAAAAGTGCGGTGCTTTAACGGTTCATTCTTACCGCCGATTAGGTTTTGAAATG
>NZ_JBQCTZ010000414.1:0-1140 GCF_051963715.1 Neisseria sp. P0001.S005
AACCCGTTCATTTCAGGGTGATAATGCAGCTGCCCCATATTGGCGTGTGCCAACTCGCGTGCGACGTAAAGCCCCAAGCCGGTGCCTTGTTTTTCGGTAGTGTAAAACGGCTCGAACAAATGATTTCGTACATCAGGCGGCACGCCTTTGCCGTTGTCCGCCACTACGATGGAAATATGCATCCTGCCGCTAGGGCGGATAAGGACGGTAATGGCGTTTTCGTCCTGACGGCTGTGTCGCCACGCATTGTTGCACAAGTTCCACATCACTTGCTGCAAGTGCATAGGATCGACCAATACGGTCAGATTGTTGCCGTCCATATTCATGCGCAGACAGCCGATGGCATCGGGATTGTTCAAGGTAAATTCCTGCTTGAACTCCAACCAGAATTTCATCAGATTAATCGGCTGGCGGCTGATGTTGTCTCGTTTGTTAAACAGGGATACGTCTTCCAACATCTTGTCGATGCGTTGGATATTGCTGTCGATGATGTTGTAGAGCTTGGCCTTGAGCGGGTCTGCCTCATCGCCCTCTTGCAACAAATCGCTGGCATGACGGATGGCGGACATCGGGTTGCGGATTTCGTGGGCAAGGTTGGCAGTCAACTGTCCGAGCGAAGTCAGCTTGGTGGACATGGCCTCCGCAGCCACTTCACGCAATGAGCGGACGTACAACATCAGCAGCTCAGTTTGCTCCTGAATCAGCGGAACGGCACGGACGTGCATGGCGTGTTGGAAAATATGGATATCGGTTTCAAAAGGTTTGTCGGGTTGACGCTGCCAGCGTGCGACCAGTTCGCCAAACACGATTTCCTGCTGATCGATAATCAGACTGGGGAAATAGATTTTTGCCTGCTTGTTAAACAGCCACACGCGTTGGGTCGCATCAATCACCACAACCGCTTCCTGAACGCGGTTCAAAACCAAATGGTTCAAGCCGCTGATACGGCGGTATGCCAGTTGATGGCGGCTGGCGGACTCTGTAGCCTGCTCCAAATAACGGGCGGCAAACGATGTCAACATTGCCACCAGATAGCCTGCGCCGATCAGCATCAAAGAATTCGCCATTGATTTCGCGTCCCAATTAAACGAATCGAAACGCATACTGCCGTCTAAAAACAGGTTCAAAATAAACAACATT
>NZ_JBQCTZ010000415.1:0-1140 GCF_051963715.1 Neisseria sp. P0001.S005
AATGTTGTTTATTTTGAACCTGTTTTTAGACGGCAGTATGCGTTTCGATTCGTTTAATTGGGACGCGAAATCAATGGTGAATTCTTTGATGCTGATCGGCGCAGGCTATCTGGTGGCGATGCTGACATCGTTTGCCGCCCGTTATCTGGAGCAGGCTACAGAGTCCGCCAGCCGCCATCAACTGGCCTACCGCCGGATCAGCGGCTTGAACCATTTGGTTTTGAACCGCGTACAGGAAGCGGTTGTGGTGATTGATGCGACCCAACGCGTGTGGTTGTTTAACAAGCAGGCAAAAATCTATTTCCCCAGTCTGATTATCGATCAGCAGGAAATCGTGTTTGGCGAGCTGGTCGCACGCTGGCAGCGTCAACCCGACAAACCTTTTGAAACCGATATTCATATTTTCCAACACGCCATGCACGTCCGTGCCGTTCCGCTGATTCAGGAGCAAACCGAGCTGTTGATGTTGTACGTCCGCTCATTGCGTGAAGTGGCTGCGGAGGCTATGTCCACCAAGCTGACTTCGCTCGGACAGTTGACTGCCAACCTTGCCCACGAAATCCGCAACCCGATGTCCGCTATCCGCCATGCCAGCGATTTGTTGCAAGAGGGCGATGAGGCAGATCCGCTCAAGGCCAAGCTCTACAACATCATCGACAGCAATATCCAACGTATCGACAAGATGTTGGAAGACGTATCCCTGCTTAACAAACGAGACAACATCAGCCGCCAGCCGATTAATCTGATGAAATTCTGGTTGGAGTTCAAACAGGAATTTACCTTAAACAATCCCGATGCCATCGGTTGTCTGCGTATGAATATGGACGGCAACAATCTGACCGTATTGGTTGACCCCATGCATTTGCAGCAAGTGATGTGGAACTTGTGCAACAATGCTTGGCGACACAGCCGTCAGGACGAAAACGCCATTACCGTTCTTATCCGCTCTAGCGGCAGGATGCATATTTCCATCGTAGTGGCGGACAACGGCAAAGGCGTGCCGCCCGATGTACGAAATCATCTGTTCGAGCCGTTTTACACCACCGAAAAACAAGGCACCGGTTTGGGGCTTTACGTCGCACGCGAGTTGGCACACGCCAATATGGGGCAGCTGCATTATCACCCTGAAATGAACGGGTT
>NZ_JBQCTZ010000416.1:0-1136 GCF_051963715.1 Neisseria sp. P0001.S005
TTCAGACGGCCTGTATTCAACAGGTTTTGCTCGCCGAATTGTTTTTCGAGCACCCAATCGAGTTTCTCGGCCAACTGCGCGTTATTGCCCAGTTGCGGGTGCGCGTCCAGCGGCAGGTGGTAACCCGCCATATTGATTTGGTGGTGCAGCAAGGTTTCAATTCGTGCTTTTTTCCAACCGGTAATCGTGATAGGCTCGCTTTTCCAAAACATGCCGTGGTGAACCAAAAGCAGATCCGCCCCCTGCTCTACGGCAAAATCGATTGCAGCTTTGCTGGCGGTAACCGAAGTGGCGATTTTGGCAATTTCTTCTTTGCCTTCGACTTGCAAACCGTTGGGCGCATAGTCTTTAAACAGCCCGACCTGCAATGTCTCATCGCACCACGCCAGAATTTCGCGGCGTAAAGCCATATTCCACTCCTTATATCTATCTTCAAAAACAGCTTCGCATTCTAACCGCAAAATCTGTTTACACCTCAAATTCTTACATTCCGATTTCAGCAATCATTCCCAACATTAATCATTTGCACATCATCATGAATTATTTTAATATACCCCACCTTACCCACAGGCCGTCTGAAAACACATGGACTCTATTATCGAATTGCGTCATCTCAAAACCTTGCTGGCTTTAGAAGAAACCGGCAGCGTTTCCCTTGCCGCCAAACGGGTTTTCCTGACCCAATCCGCCCTATCGCACCAAATCCGCGCCTTGGAAAATTATTACGAAACGCCGTTATTTGAACGCAAATCCACACCTTTGCGCTTCACACCGGCCGGTATGCGCCTGCTGCAACTGGCGCGCGAGCTGTTGCCACAAGTTGCCGCAGCCGAACGTGATCTGGTGCGGATTATCGAAGGCGAAGCCGGCGAACTCAGGCTTGCTGTCGAATGCCACACCTGCTTTGACTGGCTGATGCCTGCCATGGGCGAGTTCCGCCCGTTATGGCCGCAAGTTGAATTGGACATCGTTTCCGGTTTCCAAGCCGATCCGGTCGGGCTGCTGCTGCAACACCGCGCCGACCTTGCCATCGTTTCCGAAGCCGAGCCACTTAACGGCATCAGCTACCGCCCTCTGTTTGCCTATGAAATGGTCGGCATCTGCGCAGAAGACCACCCGCTTGCCGACAAAGACGT
>NZ_JBQCTZ010000417.1:0-1121 GCF_051963715.1 Neisseria sp. P0001.S005
TTGCCAGATATATGACCAAGTACTACATGATCATTTTCCAGTTTTACTTTAAATGTTGCATTGGGCAAAGTCTCAAGGATTTCGCCCTGCATCTGTATGGTATCTTCTTTAGCCATAAGCCTACTTACGTGACAAAGATTTCATATCTGGACGACTTATCAAGTCTTCATACTGACTACTCATTCTATATGAATTGATTTGTGTCCTAAAATCAATTGTAACGACAACCAAAATAAGCAGAGATGTTCCACCTAAATAGAAAGGAACTTTCAATGCCGTCGTTAAAAATTCAGGTATCAGACAGATTGTAGTGATATACAAAGCACCAAATAATGTCAGTCTCAGTACAACTTTTTCCAAATATCTAGAGGTTTGCTCACCTGGGCGAATACCCGGTACAAATGCACCACTCTTCTTCAAATTTTCAGCCATCTCTTTAGGGCTAAATACTAAAGCAGTATAGAAATAGCAGAAGAAGATGATAGTTGTGGCAAATAATACAATATACAAAGGCTGTCCGTGTTGCAGCATTGCAGCAACCTTATGAAGAACAGAATTCGTACTATTTGAACCAAACCAACCTAAAAGTGTAGATGGAAATAAAATGATACTGGAAGCGAAAATAGGAGGAATAACACCTGCCATATTTAGCTTGAACGGCATATGAATGCTTTGTCCCGGCATCATTCCAGAGCCAAACTGTCTTTTAGCATAATGCACAGGAACTTTACGCTGAGCACTCTCAAAATAAACTACAGCATAGATCAACAGCAAAATACCAATCACAATTGATACCGCCATCAACATACTCATAGAGCCTTGTTCAGTCAAAGTTAACATCCGAACAATACCGGATGGAATACCCGATACAATGCCTGCTGTAATAATTAAAGAAATACCATTACCAATACCACGCTCGGTAATTTGCTCCCCTAACCACATCAGAAACATAGTACCTGTAACCAAACAGACTACTGTAGAAATATGAAACTCAAGCGAACTCGTTACAACAACACCTTGCAGATAAACAAATGTTGCAACACCAAAGCTTTGCAATACAGCCAATAATACCGTCCCATACCTAGTATATTTCGTAATTATTTTCCTACCAGCCTCACCTT
>NZ_JBQCTZ010000418.1:0-1104 GCF_051963715.1 Neisseria sp. P0001.S005
CCGGCGATAGAGCCTACGTGACCGTTGAATACAACGTATTCAGGTTGTTCAGCAATCGCTTTATCCATATCGAAAGGCTGCAGGCCTTGAGCACCTTTTTTACCTTTAGTATAGAAGTCGCCTTGTACGATGTAGAACTCTTTGTCCACTTTAGGCAGACCTTCTTTAGGTTCAACCAAGATCAAACCGTACATACCGTTGGCGATGTGCATACCTACAGGAGCAACGGCACAGTGGTAGATGTACAAACCAGCTTGCAGTGCTTTGAAGCTGAAGGTAGAAGTGTGGCCTGGGGCAGTAAAGGTAGCTTCTGCACCACCGCCTGGGCCGGTTGCAGCGTGGAAGTCAACGTTATGAGGAACAGTAGAAGAAGGATTGTTAGAGAATTCAACTTCAACAGTATCGCCTTCACGTACACGGATCATTTGACCTGGAACGTCGCCGTTGAATGTCCAGTAGTGGTACTCAACACCGTCTTCCATGGTCATGGTTTTTTCAACAGTTTCCATTTTAACGCGTACTTTAGCCGGATGATCGCGATCAGTTGGAGGTGGAACTTCCGGAGCGTGAGTTACGATAGCATCGATTACAGGCAATTCTGAAGAAGGAGTCTCGGCAGCAGCTTGTGAGTCAGAAGCAGCAGCAGGGGCTTCGGCAGAAGCGGTGGCAGCCGGAGTTTCAGCTGGTTTAGCAGCTTGTTCGCCGCATGCGGCCAGTGCAAATACAGAAGCGATAAGTGCAGCTAAGGTTTGGCGTTTCATGTTTAAAGTTTCCTTATTGTAAGAAAAGTTAAGTATCCTGATAGGATGGTTTGAAATTTTGTATGATTATGTAGGCGCTTGTTTGGGTATATTTTGACATAAATCAAATTGTTCAATGAATATGAATCTTTTAATCCTTAAATACTCCTTTAGTAGTATAAAAAACTAAACCGAAAAGTTTATTTTTGTGTGAAAATGTTAGTGTGGGCTTAACACAAAATATAACAAAGGAGGAGTTATACAGGATAATGGGAATCAATATCATGTAAGTTAATGGTTTTAAAGGAATATTATTGACAAAATATTTCTTTACTTTTAAAACCGTGATACAATCTTTAACATT
>NZ_JBQCTZ010000419.1:0-1089 GCF_051963715.1 Neisseria sp. P0001.S005
CGTTCGTGCATGTCTTGCGCGCAGAGGTAGTAGCGCAGCATTTTGGCGGTACGCGGATGGCGGTGTTGGCCGCGCAACCGGTAGAAAAGTGCGCCGCGGCATTGGTTGAAGGCGGTAATCACACCGGTGTTGCTCATGGCCAAGTCGATTTGGCGGTTGCCCAACCATGCGGCTTCGTCTGGATCGAAAAAGTCGGCTTTGGCATCGAAGTAGTTGCTGAGTGCGTCGTAGGCGTTGGCGACGGTTTCTTGGACGGGGCGGTGGGGCAGGATGATTTGGAAGATCAGGGTGTTGACGCTGTATAGGACAGTGCCCAACAGAATCATGACTGGGTTGGTCAGCCAGTAGGTCTCGGGGGTGTAGGTCAGTGTGGTGTAGGTGGCGACGGCGAGCGCACCGAAAGCGAAGGTGCGGTATTTGAGGCCGATGGTGCCGAGGATGGTAAAGCCGAAAGTCATCAGGGTCATGGCCAAGATGAAGGGAACGCCTGTGCCGATGGTGCTTTGGGCAAGCAGTGAGGAGAGGGTAAACAGGGCGACGGTGATGACGATGTTTATCAGACGGCCTGTGAGGCGGTTGTCCAAATCGACCAAACCGCCGGCAATAATGCCGAGTACGAAGGGCATGGCGAGTTTGGGGGTGTTAAAGTGCCAAACGAGGGTGGCGGCGATGAATACGCTGGCGAAGACGGGTAGGGAGGCAATGATCAGAGGTTTGAGCGGCGGGGTGTTCATGGTTGGGTTGTTTTATTTGTTATGAGATGAATGATTGGATTTTAACAGGATTTTCAGTCGGTTTCAGAATGCTTGAAATAGGATAAGGCCGTCTGAACGGATACGGGAAAATACTTGATTTCGTTTCCACATCTGTTCAGACGGCCTTTTTTGGCTTGCGCCATTAGGTCATCAGGTTGAGGTCGCTGATGCGGTCGTAGAGACGCTCGGTATTATTGCCCTCGTCGTGCATTTGAATGCGCAGGCGCAAATCGTTGGCGGATACCGCTTGGCGCAGAGCTTCGCTGAGTTCGATTTGGCCTTGTGCGTAGAGGTTGAAGAGGTTTTGGTCGAACGTCTGCATGCCGTTGCTGCC
>NZ_JBQCTZ010000420.1:0-1083 GCF_051963715.1 Neisseria sp. P0001.S005
CTGCCGGAAAGCTGCTTGGGCAAAGAGCTGTATCTGAATATGTACAGCATGAAAGAATATGTCGGCAAAAGTTTTGTCAACCAATGGCGCCAACAAGACGGTACAGTTTCAGACGGCCTGACGACAGGTGCTGCGCCTCATGATGCGCATGTGTTGGCGAGCCATCTATCCAAACCGCTTACCGATATTCTCACCGATATGAACAAGCATTCTAATAATCTGATTGCCCGTTCGGTTTTCCTTAAATTTGCCGGAAATATGTCTGATTACAAGCTGGCGCAGACTAAGGCCGCTTCTATCGTAAAAAGCGAGCTGGCGGTTGCCGGTATCAATACGGAAGGGCTGGTGTTGGAAAACGGCTCAGGCCTGTCCCGTGTAGAACGGCTCAATGCGCGAATGATGGCGCAAATGTTGGAAAAAGCCTACTTCAGCCCGTTTAAAAACGAGTTTATCAGTACGCTGCCGATTGCCGGTAAAGACGGTACGCTTAAAACACGCTTGAAACAGCCCGGTGAAAACCTGCGCCTCAAAACCGGTACGCTTAAAGATGTCCGCGCACTGGCAGGGTATTGGTTGGGCGAAAAGCCGTTGCTGGTTGTCGTCATTATCAACAGCCAGAAATCAACCGATTATTTACGCGACTTGGATAAGTTGGTGTCTAAAATCGTTCAGCCCGGTGGCGAACATTGGATTGATGCTAAGGCCTCCTGCATGATTAGGTATCAGGCTTAATAAGCTAAAAAGGCCGTCTGAAAATGTATTGACGTTTTCAGACGGCCTTTGTGTAAGAGAGGGAGGTAAGTATTTATGTCTATTTTGAAAGATGATTTAGGGATTTTATGAATAAACGTTTGGTGTGAATCCGCTTGAGATAGATGGTTTTTCAAGATTCAAACCATATGTCTGCTTTATTGTGTTGCCCTGTTTATACTATCTAAATAGCTGGATTTTTTATAAAAAGGCATAGGATACAGACGAAAAAAATACCGGTAAAAACCGGTATTTCTTATTTTTAACTTGATGGCGCGGCGGACGGGGCTCGAACCCGCGACCCCCGGCGTGACAGGCCGGTACTCTAACCAA
>NZ_JBQCTZ010000421.1:0-1078 GCF_051963715.1 Neisseria sp. P0001.S005
TTGGCGTTTGCCCACGGCTTCAACGTACACTACAACCAAATCGTACCTCGCGCCGACCTCGACGTTATCATGATCGCCCCTAAAGGCCCAGGCCACACCGTACGCAGCGAATTCCTGAAAGGCGGCGGTGTACCTTCCCTGATCGCAGTTTACCAAGATAAAAGTGGCAAAGCCAAAGACATCGCCCTGTCTTACGCAGCAGCCAACGGCGGCACTAAAGGCGGCGTAATCGAAACCAACTTCCGCGAAGAAACCGAAACCGACCTCTTCGGCGAACAAGCCGTATTGTGCGGCGGTGTGGTCGAGTTGATTAAAACCGGCTTTGAAACCCTGACCGAAGCAGGCTACGCGCCCGAAATGGCCTATTTCGAGTGTCTGCACGAAATGAAGCTCATCGTTGACCTGATTTACGAAGGCGGCATCGCCAACATGAACTACTCCATTTCCAACAACGCGGAGTACGGCGAATACGTTACCGGCGTGGAAGTTATCAACGACAAATCGCGCGAGGCCATGCGCAACGCCTTGAAACGCATCCAAACCGGCGAATACGCCAAAATGTTCATCCAAGAAGGTGCCGTCAACTACGCCAGCATGACTGCCCGCCGCCGCCTGACTGCCGACCACCAAATCGAAAAAGTTGGCGCACAACTGCGTTCTATGATGCCTTGGATCGCTAAAAACAAACTGGTTGACCAAGACAAAAACTAATCTGTCTTTCAAACAAATGAAACCTGCCTGATTACTCAGGCAGGTTTTTATAATTTTAAAACCCAATACACTATAAATCTCACTCAACAAGGCCGTCTGAAGACAATATAAACGACATTTAAACTCCAACCTCAATGCCGTCTTTTATGATTCTCCTAAAATTTCCTTTTAAAAAAACATATTACGAAATAAACGACTATTTTCCATACCTACTCTGTCTGCAAAAAACAACGTTTCCCAACAAAATACGCCTAAAACAAGAGGAAAATTTGTTTTCTTAAGCCATAACCTGTAGGAAAACGTTGCGTTGTTTACACCACAGGTTGAGAAAAATAAGCCTGCAAGACCTCAAACGGCGTATCGCCGT
>NZ_JBQCTZ010000422.1:0-1074 GCF_051963715.1 Neisseria sp. P0001.S005
ATATTATTCAGACTATTATTCTTCTTAAAGTTTCACATCTAGAGGAGGTTTTACATCCTCTTTTCAGTTAGATTACAGCCCGATTACACAACATTTGGTTTGAAACTCTATTCTAAACTGTTCTCGCCTGTTGCGAAACTGCCCTGCATACAAAATATCCTCTTGACGAAACAGCCAAAAATAGCGAAAATTCCACGCTTAACTGAAGTACAGGCAAAACCCCTGTGCCCGCTTAATCGAAAGGAAATCAAATGAAACAAGGTATTCACCCGAACTACCACGAAATCAACGTTACCTGCTCTTGCGGCAACAAATTCGTGACCAAATCCGCAATGGAAAAAGACAGCTTCAACGTTGAGGTTTGCTCTCTGTGCCACCCTTTCTACACTGGTACTCAAAAAATCGTCGACACTACCGGTCGTGTGGATAAATTCAACAACAAATTCGGCAACCTGTTCAAACGCTAATTGCCGCTTTGTCAAAAAGACTGCTTCGTGCAGTCTTTTTTGCATTCAGGCCGTCTGAAACATTTCTTTCAGACGGCCTGAGCTTTTTGTCGTCAACCGAATACCATATCATTCCAAACACCCGATAAAAACGAGCCGTCAGCATTATTTTACAAAGCTCTCCGGTCCGGCATATCGCGCAAACCCGTCAAACCCTGTACCATTGCTATTCAAACCAACCGTTTTTTGACCTTCCATGCTGACTTACACACCGCCCGATCCGCGCCGCCCCCAAAAAACCCATGAAAAACCATGGCTTCTGCTGCTGATGGCCTTTGCCTGGCTGTGGCCGGGCGTGTTCTCGCATGACTTGTGGAACCCTGCCGAACCCTCCCTCTTTACCGCCTCCGAGTCCATGAAAAACGGCGGCAGCCTGCTGATTGCACAAATCTTCGGCCAACCCGATTTCACCATCTCCCCTGCTTTTTTATGGGCTGCAACCGCATTCCAAACCCTGTTTTCGCCTTGGGCGGCCGATGCCTATGATGCTACACGTTTTGCCGGCGTGGTATTTACCGCCATCGGACTGACCGCCTGCGGTTTTGCCGGTTTCAACTTTCTCGGCAGA